>VEPB01000363.1 GCA_012026715.1 Methylococcaceae bacterium
CATAGCCCGCGTAGGGCGGAATAGCAGCTCTATCGCGTATTCCGCCGGATGGGGTGATCAATGAAGGCTGACCGCCGGAATATCAACCGCCCCACAAACCCCGCTGCGGCGGGGTTTTGTTTTAACACGTAAGGCGGATTCGCGAAGCAATCCGTCACGGATCGTGAGACACGCGGCAAAAGGGGTCTGACCCCGTTTATTCGTTTATTTTCGCCGTTTATTTTCGACAGTCTGCTGCTCCACAACTGGCAGCCGCTCGGCGCCTAACGGCCCGTCGCCCAACCTTCTGGCGGAATAGGGCAAGACTGTCCACCGCCGGACGCTTACATCAGCCACTGGCGCCGGTCCGGCGCGCCCATACGAACATATTGCCGGCGGTGCCGGTAAGGTTGGCCAAGCGCATGATTTGGGTCCCAACAAAAGCGATTGCCCGGTCTTTCCGGGAAAACCTCGACGGCACCCGCGCATTGGCATAAATCCGGATGCTCTCGATGCCGACCCCGTGTTTTTCGAGCAGGGTCGACAGGGATTTTCGATTGAAGCCATAGACATGGAAGGGCGGCCAGGACGGCGACAAATTCAGCACCGAGCGGCACCGCCGGAGCCGATTCAAGGCGTTTCCAAGCCGGGTCAGCAGATTGGGTTCCTGCGGCAGATCCAGATAGAGAACACCGCCCGGCTTCAGCAATTTCGACGCAGCGGCAATCATCGACCCCGGATCGTAAACATGCTCAAGCACGGCGTTCAGGATGACGACATCGTAAAATCCGGGCTTCTGGCCAGCGTGTTCCTCGATACTCTGATTCAAGACCGTGAGGCCGAAATTGCGGGCGGCAAAATCGATCATCGCCTCGGAAAATTCCAGACCGACGGCACCGGGCACGCCCTCCAGTTGGGCCGCCCGCAACAGATCACCGCGTCCGCTGCCCACATCCAGAATGGCGGCATCAGTGCCCTTGCCGGCCTTGGCCAGGGCACTCCGAATCAACTCCCGATAGTTTCGAATCTTGCCGTCGAGATCGTGGGCCTCGAAATAATTGGCGGGATCGCCGTAGAGCGCCTGCGGCGACTTCGGAACCGGAAAGGGATCGGGAAAAATGAGCTGGCAGCCCCGGCATTGCACGATCCTCGACTCGATCCCGAGCCGATAACGGTGATGGCTCGGTCCACCCCGCAGGCCCAGGACCTTCACCGGGCCGGGACCACACGTCGGGCACTGCCAAGGGACCAGATCGAATTCGTTGCCTTGGCTGTCGCTGGCGGTGCGAAGTCCGGTTTCCATATCGACTCCTCAGCGATCGATCGAGACAAAGGCATGGATCGGGAAACGGTGACGAGCCCCCGTCCTGAGATCGGACTGTGCCACCGAATATCCCGGTTCTCGAGGAACCATCTTGGGTCCGGCCAGTAAATAATTGCCAACCTTTCGGCCGGATTGCCGACCGCTCCGAATATCACCAGCACCACGAACAGCACAACGGATTTGCCAATCGAAATTCACAAAAGGATTCATCGTCTCCATACCGGTCGAAAGTTGAAATGGGCAAAAGGTGCGTCATGATGATTTCACGGAAAAATGACGTCAACGAACGCAGGGAAGTGGCCCGCCGGCAAATTTGCTTCGTTCCAGCAGTTTGCCCGGAAAAGCTGCCGGGAGGCTCCGCGGCATTGGCAATCAGGCAAAAGGGGTCCGACACGATTAATTCGATCAGCCTAAAATATCGTGTCTGACCCCGTTTGTTCCTAGCGTCAGCGCAAGCGCTGACGCTAGGGTAATCGACAAAGCCAGAGAAATCAGGGCGGGGTAAGTGGCGTTAACAGGAAGCCATGGATTTTTCCCTGTGGATTAATTCCGACGCCGACAATTTGGCCGGCGTCGTTGATGGCTGTGGCGATCTTTAGATTCCAGGTCGCACCGGGATCGTTCTGAAACGCCGGAACCAACGTATCGAGGTAGGCATAGCTATCGTCGCTGGGAGAATAAATGTAGGCCCTGTTACCAAAACTTCCGCCACCAGAATTGATTTCGTTACCAGAATAAGTACCGTAATCCCCCCCGCCGACCGCTAATCCAGCATTATTGATATCGGAAAGCGCGCGCTGACCGGTGGTTCCCAGCACAGGATTTTTGTATCCGGTGGCTGGCGAATAATAGGCGCCGCCGCGACCCGGCAGCGCCTTCGAAAGGCCAACCATTTCGCGAGCGTCGTTTATAGAATACAGATAAGTATAAGAAGAATCCGGATTGCCTGGAACGCCAGTTTGCGTCAATGTGCTACTTTCGTATAAAAATCCAACACTAAAGCTCACATCTCCTCGGTTATTCAATCCAATATTGTTTTGCTCTATAAAACAACCGTTCCCGTCTCCATATCCGAGATCTGTATAGAACCCATCCTTCCAAAAGAAATAGTTTTGGTTGCTGACCCCAGCCACCTCGTTCATCTCATTCAATTTGATCGCCTGCTCCCGTAGCCATACCCCGTTATTGGGAATGCCAAAATCCGTAGCCGTAAATCCCAGCGGTCCCAGTTTCCACATGACATAGTTGGGGCCCTCGTTACGCCCGACAAAATGCCTGTGGTTGTTGATGCTCTCTGCAATGCCCACGCCGAGGTCGGTCAGACTTTGTCCGCGAAGACGTATGACGGCATGGAACTGACCGTCGAAACCCTTGCTGAGGCCGACAATATCCCCGCGGTCGTTAATGTCGAGTGCATAACTGTAGTTATTGGCGCTGGCCGTATCGGATACGATACTGCCCAAGTCGGTTATCGCGTATTGGTCGAAGTTGGCGGCAATTCCGGCCCCCGAATAAGCGGTTACAACAGCCAGATACAACGGCGTCAGCTTGCTGAACATGGTATTACCTCCTTGATAAATTGGATTCGGTTCGATGTGAACGCCGGTAGAATCATCCTTAGAATAAAGCCGCCTTCGTATCAGCATCGGCATGGGAATATGCAATACCTATGCCTCTGTTAAGTAGTTGTAAGTTCGCCGTTTTATTTGCCTTTACAGGCACTGAACCAGGGGGTATGCCCCAGTGCTTGAGGGATATGCCGCGCTGCGCGGAAGAAACTTTCCTGCGCAGATTATTGAGTCGTCCATGTCCGGACTTCACCGCCGCCCAACCAACACCCCGATAAACCCCAGCAGAGCGAATCCCATGGGAACGTCGGCCCGCCAACCCTCGCCCAGCGGCATGCCGGCTAGGGTGCCGGCGACGAACAACAGGGCGTCGAGGGGCAGCAGCCGGCTGAATAAACGGGGTCAGACACGAAAATTGTTCGGACAAACGCGGTACGCGCGATAGCGGCTATCGCCTATTGCGCCGTACGGGGGCCCGATCGCCGATCTCGATGCGCGGTTCCCCTCCGGCGCCGACCGCCGCCAGTTCCGCGAACTCGTCTTAGCCAGTGGGCGGCCACCGCAAATCTCGCAATAGGCTGGCCAGTACCTGCGTTCGGGCCGGCGTGGCGCCGGCCCAGGTAATCCGCATCGGCCCCGTTTTACGGCGAGGGCACCCGATCGCCCGGCCGTGCCGTTTCCATCCACGCCAGAAAGTCCACTGCCGCGAGGGAACCTTCGGGCGCAGCCCAAACGGCAAAGTCCTTGTCGTCCAGCGCTTGATAGGGGCCGGGCTTGACCTCGAACATGACCGTTTGCGGCTGCCGCGCCACCAGGCTGTGCCAGGTGTAGGGCGGGATTTCCACCAGCAGGTTGCCGTAGGTGCTGGCCAGCTCGATCCGGTCGGTAAGCCGGCCGGATTCGTCAAAGATCAGGATGTCGAAGGCCCCTGCGGCAGCCAGCATCAGTTCCCAGCCGTCCGGGCGCGCGTGCCAGTGGGGGCGGGCATAGGTGCCGGGTTCGAGGGCGTTGAACAGGCGCTGGATGGGGTCTTCCAGCACTGGATGGAGATTGAGGTTCTTGCGCCGTCTTGGCAGTTGCCGGGCGCTTTGGCTGAGTTTTGCGAGCTGGGTATGGCTGATGGTCTTGAGCTCGGTCATGTTGGGCTCCGGGGGCTATTCCCTTACAACAGGCGGCGTGTTTCCGGAGGCGGTGTTGGGGTATCCTGCCTCGCGGCCGAGTACCGGCCCGGGGCAACCCTCCGGCCGCTACTGCGAGCCGGATTGTACAGGCAGCCGGTGCGGTGAAGGCCGGCCTCAACCGGAGTTTCTGTTATGAAGATTGGTATTGCATCCGACCATGCGGGGTTCGATCACAAGGAGGCGTTGCGCGCCTGGTTGACCGGCCAGGGGCATGATGTGGTCGATTATGGCTGTTTCAGTTCCGAGCGCACCGACTATCCGACCTGGATCCGGCCCTGCGCCGTCGCCGTGGCCAACGGCGAGGTAGAGCGCGGCATCGTGCTGGGCGGCAGCGGCAACGGCGAGGCCATCGTCGCCAACCGGGTGAAAGGGGTGCGCTGCGGCTACAGCTTCAACGAGGAGACGGCCTTTCTCACCCGCTCCCACAACGATGCCAACTGCATCGCCATCGGCCAGCGCATCGTCGATCTCGAAACCGCCAAGAAGATCGTCCAGACTTTTCTCACCACCGAGTTCGAAGGCGGGCGCCACATTCCCAGGATCGTGGCGATCGACGCCTGAGCGCTGCTGACTTTCAGCGCTGCCGTAGCGTGGTCGATGCGGGGCGCGGCCTCGACCTGATCATCCTGCCGCTTGCCTGTCTAAAATTGGACGGAAAAGGCTGAATATCTCCTTCCAGGAGATCTCGGTACCCGGCTCCGGGAAGGATGATGCCCCGGTGAGGGTTCGGCACGTGCACTGATGGGGCAAGCATGAATGTCTTCCGGGCCGACCGGTGGTCGATGCTGACGAAGCAGGGCGGCGTGGCCCTGATCTACCTGTTGCTCGCCCGCGCAACCCAGGCAGCATTCCCCGGTTACGAAGGCGGCGTCAGCATCTTCTGGCCACCCAGCGGTGTGGCGCTGGCCACGCTGCTGATCGGCGGCCACCGGCTGTTGCCGGGAGTCTACGGCGGCGCCTGGTTGGCCAACCTGGCTGCAGGTCATTCGCTGCCGGTTTCGGCCCTCCTGGCGGTGGGCCATACCTTTGAGCCCTTTCTGGGCAACTGGTTGCTCGATTCCCTGAAGAACTTCCGCCGATCCCTCGATACGCCCCGGGACTACCTCTGGCTCAATGGCGTCGGCGCGCTCACTGCCGGCATCGGCGCCACCGCCGGAGTGGCAGCACTGGCGCTGACGGGTGGCGTCGGCAAGTCGCAGCTGGCTGATACCTGGCTGAACTGGTGGCAGGGGGATTTTCTCGGCATCATCACCATTGCGCCGCTGGTTTTGGTTTGGCAGGTTCGTCCGGTGGACTGGCTTGCCAGCCGCACGCGGATGTTCGAGTGCGCGGCTTATTTCGGCCTTCTGACTCTCGTCGGCCAAACCGTATTTGTGGATTGGTTCGCCGATTCCCTTGGGCTGCTGGCCCGCCGCTACTGGACGTTTCCGTTGGTGTTCTGGGCCGCTCTACGTGGCGGCCGTCACGGCGTCACCGTCACGGTCGCCCTCGTGTCGGTGCAGGCATTGTTCGGCGTGAGCCGCGGTCTCGGCATTTTTGCAGAGGATTTTCAGAAGGCCCGCCTGACGGAATTCTGGATCTATGCCACCAGCCTGACCGTGGTCGGCATGATGCTGGCGCTGGTCGTTTCCCGGCACAGGCGAGCCGAGGAGCAGTTGGGGGTGACCCAGTTCGCCATGGATCACGCCTCGGAAGCCATCTACTGGATCAGGCCGGATGCCGGGTTTGCCTATGTCAACGATGCGGCGTGCCAGGCACTTCAGTATTCCCGGGCGGAATTGCTGGCAATGACCGTGGCAGATGTCGATCCCGTTTTTTCCGCGGAATGGTGGGCTGCCCATTGGCAGCAGCTTCGTGCCCGCGGGGCCATGACGTTCGAATCCACCCACCGCCGCAAGGACGGCTCGGTGTTTCACGTCGAGATCGCGGCGACGCACCGGCATTTTGCCGGGCAGGAATTCGACTTTGCCTTTGTCAGGGACATCACCGAACGGAAGCTGGCCGAACAGGCGCGGGAGGCCAGCGAAAGGCGTTTTCGGAGTCTGGCCAATGCGGCTCCGCTGCTGATCTGGGTCTCCGGTCCGGATGGGGCCTGCCAGTGGTTCAGCCAGGGTTGGCTCACGTTTACCGGTCGCCTGCTGGAAGACGAACTGGGCACCGGTTGGATGGACGGTGTCCATCCCGACGACCGACAGCGTTGCCGCGACCTATATGCCAGCCATTTCGACCGGCGCCAGCCGTTTCAGCTGGAGTTCCGACTGAGGCACCGCCGGGGCGAATACCGCTGGATCCACAGCAGCGGCATGCCCCGCTTCGGCGATCGCGGCGAGTTCATGGGCTACATCGGGTCCTGTGTGGATGTCAGCGAGGTGCGGCAGGCCCAGGACGAACTGGTGAAACGCCAGCGGCTGCTGGATGAGGCTCAGCATATCGCCCATCTGGGGAGTTGGGACTGGAACATTGTCGACGGCGAAATCAGTTGGTCGGATGAAGCCGCGGCGATCTTTGTTCCCGATGACAAAGCCACCCCACCGAGTCTTGCGGCATTCATGCAAGCCGTACACCCGGACGATCGCCAACGGGTCGGGGAGGCGGTCGACGCCGCTCTCCTGCGGGATGTGCCTTATGACATCCGCTACCGTGTGGTCTCGGAGTCGCGGGGGGAGCGTGTGGTCCATGCCGAAGGCAAGGTGTATCGGGGAACCGATGGCGAAGCCGTCCGCATGGTCGGCACCGTCCATGACCTGACCGACCATCTGCGGGCCGAAAGCGCGGCGCGCGCCGCTCAGGAACAGTTGCAATCGATGACTGCGGCGGTGCCCGGCGTCGTCTATCAGTTCCTGCGGACCGCTGCGGGAGAATGGAAGTTTCTTTATCTCAGCAAGGGCATCGAGGAACTTTATGAGGTCTCTGCCGAGGAGGCTTATCGCAATCACGATAGCCTGACCCGATGCATCCTGGAGGAGGACCGGGCTTCACATCGGGAAGCAGGCGAGCGGTCGGCCGCAACCCTCAGCATCTGGGAACACGAACACCGCATCAGGACGCAGCGGGGTCACGTCAAATGGGTCAGGGGCCGGGCGACGCCTCAGCTGCGGGCCGACGGCAGCATCCTATGGAACGGCATCCTGGCCGACATCACCGAACAGAAGCGGGCGGAGGAGGCGCTACGTCTGTCCGCCAGCGTCTTCGCTCATGCCCAGGAAAGCATCATCATCACCGATGCCGACTGCAACATCATCGACGTCAACTCTGCGTTCACCCATTCTACCGGCTATGCCCGCGACGAAGTGGTCGGAGCCAACCCGCGAATCCTCAAGTCCGGCCAGCAGTCCGCCGAGTTCTATCAGGAACTGTGGGACAGGGTCGTTCGCGCCGGCAAGTGGAGCGGCGAATTGTGGAACCGTCGGAAGGATGGGCAATGTTATGCCGAGTTGCTGACCATCTCCGCGGTTCGCAACAGCCGGGGAGAGGTCACCCATTATGTGGGTGTGTCCACCGACATCACCCATATCAAGGAGCACGAGCGGCAATTGGAGCACACCGCCCATTTCGATGCATTGACCGGCATACCCAACCGCCACCTGCTGGCTGACCGCATGCGGCAGGCCATTGCGCAGGCGGAGCGGAACTGCGAGTTGATGGGGGTGTGCTATCTCGACCTGGACGGCTTCAAACCCATCAACGACAGCATGGGCCACGAAGCCGGCGATCTGGTGCTGATCGAGGTCGCCAGACGTATCGCCGCGACCATCCGGCGGGGCGATACCGTCGCCCGCCTCGGGGGCGATGAGTTCGTCATCCTCATCGTCGGGCTGCCGAGGAAGGAAGAGTATGTGGCGACGCTGGAGAGGCTGCTGGCGGCAATTTCCCAGCCGATCGGCATCGAAGGCCAGGCCTTTTGCATCGGTGCCAGCATCGGGGTCAGCCTTTTTCCGGAAAATGCCGAGGATCCGGACACTTTGCTGCGGCAAGCCGACCAGGCCATGTATGTGGCCAAGCAGTCGGGCAAGAACCGCTTTCACCTCTATCCCTGAGGCTCCGGGTGCCGGCATGAACATCGGCTGGACGTCGGCCGCGCATTTCGCTTGGACGTCCGCGGAGTCGCTCGGCGATAATAGCCGAGCCAAGGTCCGGCGCCGTTGACCCGACCGAATCATCCATCTCAGCGTAGCGATCCCTTGTCCGAACATAGCGTGATATTTCGTCGCGAGCCTGCCTGGCGGCCCGCCTGCAAGTTGAACCTGCCGCCAGCCGCTCCCCGCGCTTGGATCGACGAAGAACACTCCCTGACCCTCCGCCTCAAGGCATCCTGCCGGCAAGGCTTCAGCCTGCGGCTGCTGCGGCAGGCCTGGAGACGGCCGTTTCGCGGCGAAGCGGCGGGTCTGGGTCTGGTCGCCCGCCGCCGCGCACTGGTGCGGGAGGTCATGCTCCGGGATGGTACCCGCCCCCTGGTTCTGGCACGCACCGTCATGCCCCCCGATGCCCTGCGCGGCCGCCATGGGGCCTTGGCCGGCCTGGGGGACAGGCCATTGGGCGAGGTTCTGTTCGCCGAACCGGGCTTGCGCCGCTGGCATCTGGAAATTTGCCGGATCACCCCGGCCCACTGGACGCCGGCCATACGAACGGCTTGCGGGATCGAGGGCGAAGTCTGGGGGCGCCGCTCCCTTTACGGGGTCGGCCAGATTCGTCTGCTGGTGGCCGAGTTCTTCCTGCCCGCGGTCTTGGTGCTGGAGGCGCCGCAAGAGCCGGTGTTTGCCGAACCGGCGATCACCGCTCCCCTGTTGGAAAGTCTCGGAGCGGAAGCATGAGCCGCGATCCTGTCACCCCCTCGGCGTGGCCCGGGCGCTGGCATGCCTATTGGCGGCTGATGCGTTTCGACAAGCCCATCGGCATTTTCCTGCTGCTGTGGCCGGCGCTGTGGGCGCTGTGGATCGCCGGGGCCGGCCGGCCGGGGCTGCAGGTGACGACGGTGATCGTCCTGGGGGTGGTGATCATGCGGGCGGCCGGCTGCGTCATCAACGATTACGCCGACCGCGACTTCGACCCCCATGTGGAGCGTACCCGGCTGCGCCCCATCGCCGCCGGCGAGGTGCGTCCGGGGCAGGCCCTGACCCTGTTCGTGCTGCTGTGCCTGATCGCCTTCGACCTGGTGCTGCTGCTCAACGCCTACACCGTCGCGCTGTCCTTCGTCGGCGCCTTCCTGGCGGCCTCCTATCCCTTCATGAAACGCTACACTCATCTGCCCCAGGCCTATTTGGGCATGGCCTTCGGCTGGGCGGTGCCGATGAGCTTCGCCGCCGAAACCGGCAGCATCCCGCCGGTGGGCTGGGAGCTGTTTGTGGCGACGGTGTTGTGGGCGCTGATCTACGACACCATGTATGCCATGGTGGACCTGGACGACGACCTCAAGATCGGGGTCAAGTCCACCGCCATCCTGTTCGGCTCGCGCGACCGGGAAATCATCGGGGGCCTGCAGTTGGCGATGCTGGGCATCCTGGTGGCGGTGGGGGTTCAGACCGGCCTGGGGGTCTGGTACGCACTGGGCTTGGCGGGCGGCGCCGGCTTCTTCATCTATCAGCAATGGCTGATCCGAAACCGGGACAAGCCGTCGTGCTTCCGGGCGTTTCTCAATAACCACTGGTTCGGCGCGGCGGTTTTCGCCGGGCTGGCGCTGGATTACCTGGGGCGTTGATGAACACGCTGGCCGTCAGGGCGG
>VEPB01000178.1 GCA_012026715.1 Methylococcaceae bacterium
CATGCCGGCCACTTCCAGGATGTTCACCTTTTCATCCGCCGCCTTGTTGCTCACCTGCAAGGGCTTGAGCACCACCGCGGAACCCGACACCAGCACGGCCCCCACCAGGCACAGGGCCAAGGCCACCACGACCGTCTTCTCGAAGCTGTCGTTGGGCAGGGAGAGAACCTTCTGGGCATAGATATTCGCCCGTTCCATGAAGATGGCGTATTTGTCCGCCATCTGCTGCTGAAATTCACTCTTGGGACTAGACATTGCGCTTCACCCTGCGGTTGATGTTCGCCTGGACCACGAAGTAGTCGATCAGCGGCGCGAAGATATTGGAGAACAGGATGGCCAGCATGATGCCTTCCGGGAAAGCCGGGTTGACCACCCGGATCAGCACCGTCATGAAACCGATCAGGGCACCGAAGATCCAGCGGCCCAACTGGGTCTGGGCGGCGGACACCGGATCGGTGGCCATGAACACCGCGCCGAAGGCGAAACCGCCCAAGGTCAGGTGCCAGTACCAGGGCATGGCGAACATCACGTTGTCCTTGCTGCCGATCACGTTGAACAGGGTCGCAGTGGCCACCAGCCCGATGACAGTACCCGCCATGATGCGCCAGGAGGCGATGCGGGTGTAGATCAGGAAAGCCGCGCCCAGCAAACAGGCCAGGGTGGAGGTTTCACCCATGGACCCCTGCTCGATGCCGAAGAAGGTGCTGAACCAGCCGATGCCGGCGTTGTTGATGGCATCGACGCCGCCCAGCGCCGCCAGGCCCAGGGAGGTCGCGCCGCTGAAGCCGTCCACCGCGGTCCATACGGCGTCGCCGGACATGGCGGCCGGATAGGCGAAGTAGAGGAAGGCGCGGCCGGTCAGCGCCGGGTTCATGAAATTCTTGCCGGTGCCGCCGAACACTTCCTTGCCCATCACCACGCCGAAGGAGATCCCCAGGGCAACCTGCCACAGCGGAATGTTGGGCGGCAGGGTCAGGGCGAACAGGATGGAGGACACGAAGAAGCCTTCGTTGACGTCGTGGCGGCGCACGGTGGCGAACAACACTTCCCAGATACCGCCCGCGACCAGGGTCACGATGTAAACGGGGAAGAAGTAGAGCGCGCCGTGAATCAGGTCCGACAGCGGGTTAGCCGGGTTGTAGCCGAAGATGTCGAGAATCCAGCCGCGCCAGCCAGGAGCCGTGGTCAAGCCCAGGCTCTCCATGGCGTGGTTAGCCTGATAGCCGGTATTGAACAGCGCCATGATGACGCAGGGCATGGTGGCGATCCACACATAGGTCATGACCCGCTTGAGGTCGATCGCGTCGCGCACGTGGGTGGCGCCAACGGTGACATCCGGTGGCGAGTACAGGAAGGTATCCACCATCTCATAGACGGGGAACAACTTTTCGAACTTTCCACCCTTGGCGAAGTGAGGGTGGAGCTTGTCCAAGAATGCTCTGGTTTTAGACATTAGCCTTCCTTCTCGATTTGGGTGAGATTCTGCCGTAGCGCGATGCCGAAATCGTGCTTGCCGGGGTCGATGAAGGTGCACAAGGCCAAGTCCTCCTCGTCCAGCTCCAGGCAGCCGAGAGACTGGGCCAGATCGGAATCGCCGGTGACCAGCGCCTTCAGCAACTGGGTGGGCAGTACGTCCAGCGGCATCACATCTTCATAAGCGCCGATCGGCACGATGGCGCGGGGACTGCCGTACTTGCTGCTATGCATGGGGAACTTGCGTCCGCGCTCCTTCGGCAGGCTGGACAACAGCACATTGAGGAAGGAGAACTTTTGGGCGCTGGGAACGATCCAGCCCATGAATTCGCGCTCGCGGCCTTCCTCGATCGCCGTCACCTGGTTGTGGTAACGGCCCAGGAAAGCGGCCCAGCCTTCGGCCTTGCGGCCATTGAGCACGGAACCGGAAATGACGCGGGCCTCCTTGCCGGCGACCAGTTGTCCCTGGACCAGATCGCACAGGTTGGCACCAATCCGGGTACGGACCAGGCGTGGCTTGCTGACCAGGGGCCCGGCCAGAGACACCACCCGCTCGATGTTGAGACGGCCGGTGGTGAACAGGGCGCCGATGGCGATGACGGCCTGGTAATCCAGATGCCACACACACTTGGTCGCACCCACCGGATCGATGAAGTGGATGTGGGTGCCCGGCAGGCCGGCGGGATGGGGGCCATCGAAGTCGGCCGCCTCGATCTTGGCCGGATCGGGCGAGCTGCACGCCAGCGCAGGCGATTTGCAGACATGGACCTTGCCATCGGTCAGCTTGCCGATCACCGTGAGGCCATTGACGAAGTCGTCCGGGCGTTCGCCGATCACGACCGCCGGATCGGCCGCCAGGGGATTGGTGTCGATGGCGGTGACGAAGATGGAATGGGGGGTGGTTTCGGGATCGGGCACCTTGCTGTAGGGCCGGGTCCGGAACGAAGTCCACAGCCCCGAGGCCAGCAGGTTGTCGGCGACGGCTTCCCGCGTCAATCCGGCCAGTTCGCCCGCGGCGTAGGACTTGAAGGTCACTTCGGCAGTGCCGTCCAGTTCGATGACCACCGACTGCAGGACGCGCTTGGCGCCGCGATGGATGGCCTTGACCACACCGGCCCCGGGCGCGGTGAACGCCACGCGGGGATGCTGCTTGTCGGTGAACAGCACGTCACCGAGCTTGACCCGGTCCCCTTCGGCGACGTTCATGGTGGGCTTGAGCCCCACGTAGTCCGTCCCGATTAGGGCGACCGATCCGACCGCGCCTCCGTCGCTGTGCACCACCTGTTCAGGTTCCCCTGTGATGGGCAGATCTAAGCCTTTCGTTGTTTTGATTACCATATTCCAGCCTGTTGATCAGACAAAAGTACAACTGACAGGTCACGGCGCGCACGCCACCCGACATCCAACTCCGACGTCGCTGAATCGCGCCGCGTCCCCCGCCCCGAGGGCCACGGCCAAACCGAACGTGAAGCGTCTCGAGCCCCTCAATCTCCTGGGTTGCCACCAGCGCCCAAGGGCCTCGCCCCCCCTCAGTCCTCCCCTGCGGGAGGCTCTCTTCCACAGCATCGCCGCCTCTTCCTCACCCCAGCGGACCACCCCACCC
>VEPB01000235.1 GCA_012026715.1 Methylococcaceae bacterium
CCACTTCGTCGGCTACAACCACATCCTGGCGGTGACCTGGCGCGACGCCTCGGGCGCGGAGCGCTGGCTGCCCCTGGTCAACGAGGAAGGCCGCATCGTCGCGCCCAACTGGGGACGCGCCCAATGCTGGTGGGCCAACATCGTGGTGACTCCCCACATCAAGCTTCCCCGGCTGGAAAAGGGCCTGATGCAGGCGATCGCCTTCTGGGCCGGCAAGCTGGGGCTGGACTTCCAGCACACCCCCTTCACCCTGAAGATGAAGGAAGTGGAAGTGCCCATGGACTGGCAACCGGACCTGCGCCACCGCAATCTGGCCAGGCCATGGAAAGACATCGGCAGCATCCGTTGGGACGGCAACCGGATACGGCTGGAAACGCCGGGACTGGATCTGGAAGCGCTGTAGTCCGCCTCAGGCTAACGGAATCCAGCCGGCGGGTTGTTCCCGACTTTGGCTTACGTCATCCCCTTCGATCAGGCATATCCGTACAGCTTCAGTTGGCTGTCGAACCAGTAATACAAAAGACCGGTGGCGATGGCAAACGAGATCAGCGCCACGATGAATGCCGGTTTCTCTCTCGGCTCCAGATCAGCCCACTTGCCGGTACCGGAGGGTTGAAAAAGCACGTAATAAAGACCGAACACGAAACACAGCGGGACCAGGATCATCACCTTGAGCGAATATCTCAGCTCGGGCACATGATTCTGCATGTCCACGACCTTCAAATAAATGAAGAAATAGCCAAAAACCAGCCCGATGGCTATCAAGCCCAGACCGGCCAGAATCTTTTTCAGCTTAAGCTTCATCAGCGATTTATCACTGTGATTAGGGGAATTCATTAGGATTAAACCTGTATTTCGTTGTGGATTACATCAGATTAATTAAGATATTCGCATAAAAACCTGGAAAAACCATTCTATTAGCACCGCACAATACGGAACCAGGGCATCTGATTGCTTTGTCATTGTCACCACACGAGCGATTCTGGCATATTCATGGACTGGCGCAAATCATTTGAAGGGAAATACCCTCTGTAATTGGCAGTGATTTTTCTCGAGATCCGCCCTACCAGATTTATCGATGCCATTGCTTTTCCCCGGCACGAACTGCCGTGTCTCGAATCACTACGACAACGATCCTAAGCGGCCATTACCCTCCTCAATCTCTCAATTTCTTCCTCAGCTATCTGCGGATCGCTAGAGAGCCCTCGGTGCCGATCGAGGCCGGCCAGGTCCGCCACGTAGTCTTGGGGTTGAGCCGAGAAGAGTGCATTAGACTGCGCCGATTGATGCCGTCCCCGACGGATATTTCTGAGCGCAGTCCCGATGGGATCGCGTTGAAGCCCCTCTCCCTGCGGGAGAGACCCCTCGGCCCCATGGCCCGCGAATTGTGCCCTGGAACCGAGTGGTCTCTCTCCCTCATCCGCCCCTTCGGGCCACCTTCTCCCAGAGGGAGAAGGAATAAAGGTGCGGCCATGGGCCGCAGGTTCCTGGGTAGGGGCTCAATTCGACATCATCGCGGATCGCCCTTTCCCGGTTGGTCACAAGCGGCGGGCGTGTCTATACTCGCCACGTAGCCACAAGCCCCCACTCGCCCCGAACTTTCGCCATGAACCGAACGGAAGCTCTGAGGATCATCACCGATCAAGCCGCGAGCGCGCCGCTGCATTTCGCCGGCCATGTGGAGATCGGGCTGCGCATCCGGGATGCCCTCAACGATCCCGACTGTCATGTGGATGCCGCGGCCAAACTGATCCAGGCGGAACCGGCGCTGTCCGCCCAGGTGGTGGCGATCGCCAACTCGGCCGCCTACAACACCAGCGGCCGGGCGATCACCGACGTGAAAACGGCGGTTTCGCGCATCGGGTTTGCCACCTTGCGCAGCCTGGCGGCGGCCCACATCGTCAAGCACCTGGCGGGGGTGCCCACCAACGCAACCATCAAGGCGCTGACCGACCAGTTGTGGCGTCACACCACCCACGTGGCGGCGCTTTGCCGCACCATCGCCCGCCGGGTGACCCGGCAGAACCCGGAATCGGCCCTGTTCATCGGCCTGGTGCATGAGGTGGGGAATTTCTACCTGCTGTCCCGCGCCGGAGAATTCCCGGCATTGATCGAGGCGCAACCGGCCCAGCTGCCGGACCGGCCGGCACCGAGCTTCGAGGAAGAAGCCGCGGCAACACCCACCCATGCGGTTGGCGACGATCCGGTAACCTTGCTGGAACGCGAACTGACCCTGACGGTGCTGCGCCAGCTACAGGTGCCGGCGCCGGCGATCGAGGCGGTGGGAGACTATTTTGCCGGCTACATGGAACTGCCTCCGAGTTCCATGGCGGACACCCTGCTGCTGGCGGAATCCCTGGCTCCGGTCGGTTCGCCGCTGAGCTCGGTGGTGAACAGCGATGCCGACGACCCGGTCTCCATCGATGCGGCAATCGGAGATTCCACGCTCTCGGAAATTCTCAAGGAATCCGCCGCCGAGGTGGAGTCCCTGGCCAAGGCGCTGGGAACCTGAGCGCGCCGCTCATTCCCTATGGCGTTGAGAACGAACGTTCTCCCAGAGTTAGAGGGCTTTCGATTTCAATAGGCCACAGGATGCGCCGAACAACGTCAGGCCCATTCATCTCGACCGATGCGCTTCGCTGCCGCTCAGCACATCCTACGAGTCGCTGGGAACCTGAGCGCCATTCAGCTTTTCCCCTTGCCGCCCCGCAGGTTACCTGCGTGGAGACCGCACTCCTTCTTGGCGGCGTCCTCCCACCACCAGCGTCCCTCCCGTTCGTGCTGATGGGGCAGCACCGCACGGGTGCAAGGCTCGCAGCCGATGCTGACATAGCCTTGCCGATGCAGAGGATTGAAGGGGACCTCGAAGGCTTCGATGTAGTCCCAGACTTGGGCCGAGGACCAATTGGCCAAGGGATTGAACTTGATCAGGGCGTGATCGGGTGTGGCAAAGGCGGTATCGAGCTCGACCTCGGCCACCGCCTGCCGGGTCGGGTTCTGGTCGCGGCGCTGGCCGGTGATCCAGGCATCCAACGTGGGCAGATGACGGCGCAGCGACGCCACCTTGCGGATGCCGCAACATTCGGTGTGACCGTCCCGGTAGAAGCTGAACAGCCCCTTGGCGCTCACCAACCGGCTCAGTTCCTCCGCATCGGGCGACAGGATGGTCAGGCGGATGCGCGAATAACGCTCCCGCACGGTTTCGAGGAATCGGTAGGTTTCCGGATGGAGCCGCCCGGTATCCAGGCAAAACACGGCCACGTCGGGCTTAAGCTTCACCGCCATGTCGATCAGCGCCACGTCCTCGGCCCCGCTGAAAGAAATTGCGATCTGATCGAAAGCGGCCAGCGCCGCCTTGAGGATGACGCGGGGATTCTTGGCGGCCAATTCGGCCTGGGCCTGCTGAAGCTCGAAGGGACTGCTCATGGGGACGGTTAAGTTGCTACAGACTAGGCGTTGCCGGCCCGCCGCTGCATCTGAGGCGGATCCTCCAGCAGGCTCTTGGCAAAATACTGGCGCAGATACTCGTCGAAACCCACCCGGTCCGAGGCTTCGATTTGCCGCTGCCGTTCCAGGGAAGCAGCCGCCTGGTTGTGGAATTCGGCCAACCGCTCGGGCGCCAGGGGCTCGGCCCGAAACTGCTGCCCATGGGACCGTGCCAATCTCAGGCCATAGTCGATGAAGCTTTCCTTACGCTCCGACATCTCCCGCAGCACCCGGGCCGAGGGCGTCGCCTCCGGATCGGCCACCGCCGGCAGCAAACCATCGACGCTGGACCGGTAAGGCCGTCCTGGCCGGGACTCGTCGAGGATATCGGCGATCACCGCGATGTCGTTCAGAATCTCCCCGGCCCAATCCCGCAAGGACACCTCGGATCCGGCCCGCTTCAAGCTGAATCCGGGAGTACGGCCACAACAGGCCACCCCGAAACTGTTGGCGGCGATGTCGGCTTTCTCCTGGCCCTCCACCGGCGGGCTCTCCCGCAAGAAACAGTAAAGCAGGAACAGTTCGAGGAAGCGCAACTGTTCCAGACTCACCCCAACCGGGTAATTGCCGCACAGATCCACCGACCGCAACTCCACATAGTGGACGCCGCGCCGGCGCAAGGCCGCGACCGGCCGCTCGCCGGACTCGGTGATCTGCTTGGGCCGGATGGCGCTGTAGTATTCATTGGAGATCTGCAGGATGTTGGCGCTGAGCTGCCGGTACTCCCCATTGACCTTGACGCCGATCTTATCGTAAGGGGGGTAATGGGTGTTGACCGCCTCGGCCAGGCAGCGCACGTACTGCTCCAGGCTGTTGCAGGAGATATCCAGGTCCGACTGGCTATCGTTGCGGTAGCCGATGTCGCTCATCCGCAAGGAGGTGGCGTGGGGCCGGTACAGGGTGGCCGTATCGAACACCGGAAACCGCTTCCCTAACTCCTGCTTGCCGCTGAAGAATGACTTGGCCAGCGCCGGCGAGGCGCCAAACAGGTACAGCACGATCCAGCCATATCGCTTGACGTTGCGGATCAGCCCCAGATATTCCTCGGAACGGAACTGCATCAGGCCGCCGCGCCGGCCCTGGAGTTCGTGCCAGACCGGCCACAGATCCTCATTGAGGGAATAGTTGAAGTGCACCCCGGCGATGGCTTGCATCGCCCGGCCATAGCGCCAGGCCAGTCCGACCCGGTAGACATGCTTCATCCGGCCGATATTGGAACTGCCGTAGCGCGCGATGGGGATGCTCTCGTCGCCGGCAATCTCGCAGGGCATGGAAACCGGCCACAGCAACTCGTCGCCGACGTGCTGGCAGACGAAACGGTGCAGGTCGGCGAGATATTCCAGGGTCGCCTCGGCATCGGCGCTGGGCGGGGTAATCAGCTCGATCAGCGCTTCGGAATAATCGGTGGTGATGTGGGGATGGGTCAGCGCCGATCCCAGCGAGGAAGGGTGCGGGGTGGCGGCGATACGGGCATCGCCGGTCACCCTCAGGCTCTCTTTTTCCAGGCCCTTGAGACCGCCGGCCAGCAAGCGCTGTTGGCCCGCGGAGACCAGTTGGCCCAGCCGAAACTCGATGTCTTGCTTCAAAGGGAAGGATTCCTGCGCCAGATCACGGAGCCCGGCGAGCAGCCGGACCCTTGGGAAGCACCATTATACCAAAGGGCGGTGCAGCCTCCCCTACCAGCTGAACAAGACCCACTGGGGAACCTTCATGTCCCGATCCAGATCGCTGCGGCGCACGTCCATATTGCCATCACCGTCAGTATCCAGCATGTAGTAGGGCGGACCGATGGCGGGCTTGACCTTGATCATGTAAAGACGGTTATTGACCCGGTACTCTTCGACCACGTCCTTGCCGCGGCGGACGATGGTCACTTCCGGTTCCGCATTCCCGCCGCCCTGGTCCGGCGCCGCGTTGTCCGGGATATCGGGCAACGGCGCAAGATCTTCGGCTGCCGCGGCATCGAACGCCGCAAGGCTGCCGGCGAGGAGGAGAGCAATGGGGAGATTCAAGCGTGGCATAGCGGCGTCTCGCTTCGGAGGAGGCCGCCATGATAGTACAGATCGGCGCCTCCCGGACGCCCGGCTGGATCAGATCTTGCCTTCCATCCAGTATTCCAAGCGGTAGCCAGGCCCCGGCTTAGCATAGTAATACCCCTGAGCCGAGGCGAATCCCAACCGCTTCAGGCGATGGACCTGGCTTTCCCGCTCCACGCCTTCCGCCACCGTTTCCAGGCCCCGTTCACCCGCCAAGGCCACCAGCCGGGCCAGCGCCTCGCACACCCGATCGTCCCGGTCTACCCGGCGAATCACGCTGCGGTCGATCTTGACCGCATCCACCGGCCATAGTGCCAGACGGGACAGTTCTTCGGGCGAGCAGCGGAATCGGTCGAGCACGATCCGTGCGCCGGCGGCATGCAGCCGTTCCAGCTGCTGCACGAAGCGATCCTGATCGACTGGACGGCCAGGTTCGGCCACCTCCAATTCGATGGACTTGGCTGGAATCCCAAGCCGCGCGGTTAGCGTCGCCAGAAAAGCCGGCAGATTGCCTTGCGCCAATTCCCGCTCGGAAACATTGACGGAAATCGGCGTGTTGATGCCTGGCTCGACCCATTCGGATGCCTGGCGGCAGACTTCTTCCAGCAGCCAATGGCCCATCTCCAGGATGGCCCCGGACTGCTCGGCCAGCGGCAGGAACAGGCTCGGCGCCAGCAGGCCCAGCACCGGATGCCGCCACCGCATCAAGGCCTCGGCCCCACGCATCATGCCGGAAACCAGATGCACCTTGGGCTGATAGTACACCTCCAGTTCCCGGTGCCTGACCGCCCCCTGCATGTCCTCCTCCAGGGTGCTGCGTTGGTACCACCATTTCGCCCAAAGGGCTCCTAGTAATACCGGCGAACCCTCTTGCTGGAGCACTTGATCGGCGGGCATATGGCACCTACTCTTTTGTTTTTTCTGGATGGACCCCGGACTCTCCGATCCCGCGTTCGCATCCGTCGTCCGTAAATCCCCGCAAAAAACAAATGGTTCATGCCAAATGCAAATATTCTCGTTATCATGAAAGAAAAGCGCCACCGCCCCCCCCAAATCTCCGTTGCCGGGGCTTTGCTGTCGCGACGACCACCACTCTTTTACAATGCGGTCATGAACTCACCCAGACCGATTCCATCGGCGTGGCGCACCGATTACGCCAACCTCACCCGTCGCCACAACTCCCCTGTGAAGTCCGCGTGGATAGCCCGACATGGGCTCAGCCTCTTGTCCCGGCTGGCTGGCTTCGGTTTGCTGTTCGTCGCGGCACTGCCTGCCGCCGCCGAATGGCACGGCAGCCTGAGCTTTCTGAGCGACTACCAATACCGGGGCTATACCAAAAGCCGCAGCAACCCGGTGGCGCAGGGCAATCTGGAATATGAGCATCGGACCGGCTGGTATGCCGGCGCCACCCTGTCCCAGGTCAGCTTCGACGACAAACCCAATCGCAGCCGGGCCTCGTTCGAAGCCCGACCCTATGTGGGTTGGGGGTTCATGCTGGCCGACGACTGGCGTTCCGATCTATGGGTGACCGGCTATCTCTACGATGGGGATTTGTTCGCGAAAACGGGACACTATGCGGAAATCTACGGCTCGCTGACATACCGGAATTGGCTCACCGGCCGGATTGCCCTGGCCCCGGATGCCTACCAACAGGCCGCCGACATCTTCAACTACGAACTGTCTGCCCGCCACGATCTCAACGACAACCTCCAACTGTCGGCGGGACTCGGTTATCACGATGCGAAGAAACTTCTCCACACCTCCTATTTCTATTGGAATGCGGGGGCAACCTGGTATCCCTACCGTCACCTCGCCGTCGACATCCGCTATACCGACGCCCAGCCGGCCGCGCCGCAAGGGGAAGCGCCGTTCGGTCCGAACGAGTTCTATCCGCGCCCGATCGAGAACAACTGGCTGCTGTCCATCACCCTTGGATTCTGATTTTTTTACTGCGGAATGAACTTTTTTGTGACACCGGGTATTCATGGGATGAATGAATCACTACTGCCGAACGGATGGTCACCCGGACATGCTTCGCTTAGCCTACCCATCGCCCAAGTTCATGGCGGATAACCCGAGCGACTGCGACGACGAAAGCAGACTGCTGGCGTGTATCCATGCAGGAGATACCAAGGCGTTCGAGCGCTTCTACGTGCTCTATTACCCACGGTTGTATCGCTTCATCTTGCGTATCACCCACCGCACGGATGCCGTGGAGGAGTTGATTCAGGACACCTTGATGGTGGTGTGGGAAAAAGCGGACAGCTTCGATCACTCCTGCAAGGTTTCCACCTGGGTGTTCGGCATTGCCTACCGGAAAGCCCTGAAATCGTTGGCGAAGGCGGGGCGCGACGACCACAACGTGGATTTCGACGAGTTCGCCGAAATCCTGGTCGATCCGACGCCGACTCCGGCGGCGCGGCTCGAAACCGACAACTGGCTGGATGCGGCCTTGACCAAATTGCCGCCCGACCAGCGCGCCGTGATCGAACTGACCTTCCACCACGGCCTGCATTACCGGGAAATCGCCGAAATCCTGGATTGCCCCGAGAACACCGTAAAAACCAGAATGTTTCATGCCCGCAAGAAGCTGCAGTCGTTTGCCGCAGCCGTTTCGGAGGATTAACACCATGAACCCGAACATTGATCAATACCCCGACGAACACGACGAGATCGTCCTGCTGCTGCCCTGGTACTTGAACCAGACGCTGGAACCGGCCGAACAGGCTCGGGTGAAGACTCACGTCCGCAGTTGCCTGGAATGCCGGCGGGAATTGCAGAGCCTCGGTCAGCTTGAGCAGGCCCTGCATCAGCCTGAGGACCCGCTCAACCTGGCCGCGCGCGTTTCCTTTCGACAGTTGCAAAAGCGCGTGGCGGCCTCGCCTGCCGAACCCGCCGAGGTAGTTCCGTTGCCGGCCACCTCCCGCAAGCGCCCGTCAAGACAGCGCATTTTCACCAGCTTGGCGCTGGCGGCCAGCCTGCTGCTGCTGGCGGCACCGCTGGCGTTGCACCGGTTCAGCGAAATCCAGCTGATGGATTACCAGACCCTGTCCAATCGCGGTGCTCCGGAGCAGGGACATCTGCGAGTGGTTTTTGCGCCCGACCTGCCATTCGTCCAAATGGACCAGATGGTTCGCACCATCGGGGGCGAAGTGGTCGGCGGACCCAATACCGCCGGCGCCTACACCATCCGGCTCACCGCCAACGACGCCAACCCGGGCGCCACCGTCGACTTCCTGCGGCATCAGCCCGGCGTATTGCTGGCCGAACCGGTCTTGCGTGCCGCGGCCGGAGAATAGCCATGAACGCCCGCTGGTTGATTGTCCCTGTCCTGCTGGCGTTGCTGGGCTGCGCAGCGCCAACGGAACGCTTTCCTGTCCTGGCCGACGACACCACCGAAGCGAATCGCCGCATTCTGGTGACCTTCGTCGACCGCAGCATCAACCGCTCGGTGCCGGGCAACCCGCTGGACGGCTACCGGGTGCGGGGCACTTACGACAACTCCGACTGGAGCAAGCGGGTCTCCACCGATCTGGCTGCAAGCTACGGACTCCGATTGCTGGCCCAGTGGCCGGTGACCACCCTCGGCGTGGCCTGCGTGGTCTATGAAATCCCGGAAGGCCAGTCCATGGAGCAGGTTCTGAAGACCGTGAGCAGCAACAAGCAGGTCGGATCGGTCCAGGCGATGCGCGAGTACCGGGTGCTCAACGAACCCAACCTGACGCCCCATTACAACGACCCTTATCTGCAGCTGCAGCGGGGGTTCCAGGCAATGCGCATCGAACAGGCTCACCGCACGGCGACCGGCAAGGGGGTACGCATCGCGGTCATCGACACCGGCGTCGATAACAGCCATCCTGACCTGCGCGGCCACATCAAGGAATCGGAAAATCTGGCGCCGACTCCGGCCGACCGCGATCTCGCGGACATACACGGCACGGCAGTAGCCGGCGTCCTCGCGGCCCAGCCCGGCAACGGAATCGGAATCGCCGGCGTCGCCCCCGGCGCCGATATTTACAGCATGCGCGCCTGCTGGCCGGAAAGTCCCGGAGCCGCTGCGGCCCGCTGCAACAGCTACACCCTCGCGCTGGCCCTGAACGAGGCGATCCGGCTGCACTCCGACATCATCAACATGAGCCTGACCGGTCCCGACGACCCGCTGGTGCAATTGCTGGTGGAGGAAGCCTTGCGGCAGAACATCATCGTGGTGGCGGCCGAGCCGCGCGATCTCAAGCAAGGCGGCTTTCCCGCCAACGTTCCCGGAGTACTGGCGGTGGCCGGCGGAGAAAGCCACGACCACGAGTCGCTGGTCGGCCCCGGCGTGGATGTGTTGACCACACTGCCGCACGGCAGCTACGACTTCATGAGCGGCAGCTCCTTCGCCACGCCCCATGTGGCCGGGATCATTGCCCTGTTGCTCGAACATCATCCGCACCTGGGCGCCGCGGACGTCCGCGAAATCCTGAAGGGTGGCAAGGAACGTGCCCCGATGGACGCGGTGGCCGTGCTGTCGGCGTTGCGCTAGACCTCCGGCTCGCTGTCCACGCGCTCCACCCGGCTGGTGAAACGACCATCCGCCAGCCGGGTATCGAGGGTCTCGCCCGGCCGCACGTCGGCGATCCCGCGCACGATGTTGCCGTCCTGCACGCGGCTGACGATGGCGTAGCCCCGCGCCAGCGTCGCCAAAGGACTCGCCGAATTCAACCGATGGGCCAACTCGGCCGAGCGCCGGCTCAGGCGTTCCAGAGTCAGAGCCATCGCCACCCCAAGCCGCCGTTCGGCCTCGCGCCACTTCAATTCCGCCGCCTGGAGCCGAACCCGCGGATGATGCGCGAGCAGGCGCGCCTCCAGCGTCATAAACCGCGCCGAGCGGCGATCCACGGCCACCGTGATCGACCGCAGCAACCGCGATTCCAGCTCATCCAGGCGCTGTCCCTGGCGCTGCAGGCGCTGCTGCGGATGAGCCTGGCCCATGCGATGCGCCAGGAACCGCAAACGCTGCCCCTGCCCTTCCAGAATCGCCGCCATGCGCTGCTGCAAGCGCACTTGCCGCTGCCGCAGGCGACCCAGCCATTCGGCCTGGTCGGGGCTGGCGGATTCGGCCGCCGCTGACGGAGTCGCCGCCCGCAAATCGGCCACGAAATCGGCGATGGTGACGTCGGTTTCGTGGCCGATGCCGGTAATGATGGGCCGGCTGCACGCGGCCATGGCACGCGCCACCGTCTCCTCGTTGAAGGCCCATAAATCCTCCAGGGAACCGCCGCCGCGGGCCAGGATGATCACATCGGCCTGGCCATGGCGGTCCGCCAGCGCCAGCGCCCGGACGATTTCGCCCTTGGCATCGGTGCCTTGCACCACGCTCGGGTACAGGACGACGGGAATCGCCGGAAACCGGCGCCTGAGCACGGTGAGTATGTCGCGGATGGCCGCGCCGGTGGGCGAGGTGATGACGCCGATGGCCCGTGGCAGCTGCGGAACCGGACGCTTGCGGGAAGTTTCGAACAGCCCTTCCGCCGCCAGTTTCTGCTTGAGTTGCTCAAACGCCCGGCGCAGGGCACCGTCGCCGGCCGGTTCCAGAAAATCGGCCACCAGCTGATAATCGCCCCGGGGCTCATACAGGCTGACCTGGGCTCGCGCCAGAACCCGCATGCCGTTTTCCGGGCGGAATCCGACCCCGCGGGCCGCGCCGCGGAACATGGCGCAACGCACCTGGGCATCGGCGTCCTTGAGGCTGAAATACCAGTGACCAGACGCGGGAAACGACAGGTTGGAAATCTCGCCCTCCACCCAAATCGTGCCGAAATGACTGGAGAGCAACAGCCGCACCGAGCCGTTCAGTTCGGCGACGGTGTAGACAAGGCGACCGCGATCGTCGGTGGTCACGCGGGCTCGCTTACTCCGACAGCGTCCGTTTGAAACGGTGGATGGCGCGCCGGCCCTGCTTGGTCGGGCGGCTTTCCGGCTCGACCTGCAGTTCGCGGAGTTCGCGCCGCCGTTCGATTTCAGCCTGGCGGCGCGCCACGCTCTCCGGTGTTTCCAGATACAGCGCCACCGCCTCCTTGGCCGGCCGCCGCTGGGCATTCAGCGCGGTCACCGTGATATCCCACAGGTATTGGTCCTTGCTGATCTCGAGCCTGGCCCCGACCGCGATTTCCTTGCCGGACTTGGCCCGCTGACCATTGAGATGGACCTTGCCGCCATTGATGGCTTCGGTGGCCAGCGCCCGGGTCTTGAAGAAACGCGCCGCCCATAGCCACTTGTCCAACCGCATCTGTTGCGACGCGGCCGAGTCCTCTTGGGAAGTATGAGCAGCGCGGCGCGTCATCCGCCCGGCGCCACCACCGGTCCACCACTTTCCTGCCAACCCTTGAATCCACCGGCCAGGCTCACTGGCCCGGTGTAGCCGAGTTTCTGCAACGCTTCCGCCGCCAGCGCCGAGCGCCCGCCCGACAGGCAGTACACCAGGATCTCGGCGCCCTGCTTGCCCTGGAACGCCGGGTGATTGCCGATCTGAAATTCCAGCACGCCGCGCGGAATATTGATCGCCCCCGGCAGGCAGCCACCGCCATATTCGGCCGGCTCGCGCACATCCAGCACCAGGGCCTTGCCCACCATGGAACGGGCGGTAGCCGCATCCACTTCGCGAATGTGCTGCTTGGCTTCCGCCACCAGATCCATCGCCGTCATCGCCATGTGAATCTCCTCAACGAAATCAAGGGAAAATTGAAATTCCGCGACGCGGCTGAAGCCGCACCGATCGGCATCCCGGATGGGGACTAACGCGCTGCGACCCGTAATTCCTTCGGCAGGGAGAACACCACCTTCTCCTCGATGCCGGCGTTCTCGATGAACTCCTTTCCGCCCCATTCGCGCAACTGGGCAACCACTTCCTGCACCAGGATTTCCGGAGCCGAAGCGCCCGCGGTCACGCCGATGCGCTCGGCGCCCTCGATCCATTCGCGCTGGAGCTGCGCGGAACTGTCGATCAGGAAGGCGCGCTTGCCGAGCTTCTCGGCGATCTCCCGCAGCCGGTTGGAGTTGGAACTGTTGGGCGAGCCCACCACCAGGATCACGTCGCAATGGTTGGCCAGCTTCTTCACCGCGTCCTGGCGGTTCTGGGTCGCATAGCAGATATCGTCCTTGCGGGGACCGATGATGTTGGGGAAGCGGGCCCGCAGCGCCGCCACCACCGCATCGGTATCATCGAGAGATAGCGTGGTCTGGGTCACGTAGGCCAGGTTATCGGCATTCTTGACCGGTACGGTCGCCACGTCGGACGGCGACTCCACCAGATAGATGCCGCCTTCCGGATTGGCGTATT
Organism: Methylococcaceae bacterium; assembly: GCA_012026715.1. GTDB lineage: Bacteria > Pseudomonadota > Gammaproteobacteria > Methylococcales > Methylococcaceae > VEPB01. The sequence continues at coordinate 12,844 of VEPB01000235.1, forward strand.
GGCCCATGGTGCCTTCCACTTCCGGATGTCCGGCATGTCCGATGAAGATGATTTCGCGGCCTTCGTGCGCATGGTGGTGCACTTCGATGTGGACCTTGGTGACCAGCGGACAGGTCGCGTCGAACACCTGCAGCCTGCGCTCCTGGGCCTCCTGCTGGATCTGCTTGGAAACGCCGTGGGCGCTGAAGATCACGGTGGAGCTCTCGGGCACTTCGCTCAGTTCTTCCACGAATACCGCGCCGCGCTGCCTGAGACCATCCACCACATAGCGGTTGTGGACCACTTCATGGCGCACGTAGATGGGGGCACCGAATACTTCGATGGCGCGTTCGACGATCTCGATGGCGCGATCAACACCGGCACAGAAGCCGCGGGGATTGGCGAGGATGATTTCCATGGAAGGGACTCGGAATTGCTTAGTTGGATGGTGGGGCATTCTGGCACGGAGACCCCGCCGGATCAACGCGCACCGCGCCCCGGTCCGCGCCACAGAACTTCGCCGCCACCGCTGCGGGCCAGTATTCGGCATGCCACGAACAGGAAATCCGACAGCCGGTTGATGAAGGCCAAGACTTCCGGACGGACCTCGCTCTCCCTGGTCAGCGCCACCAGCAACCGTTCGCCGCGGCGACACACGGTCCGGGCAATATGGCAGGCGGCGGCGGCCGCCGAGCCACCCGGCAGGATGAACTCCTTGAGCCTGGGCAAAGGATCGTTGAGCCGGTCGAGCTCCCGTTCCAGCCAATCGACATGGGTTGAATCGACGACCTGGTGCCCCGGCAGGCTCAGCTCGCCGCCCAGGTCGAACAACAGTTGCTGGATTTCGCTGAAGGGCGCTTCCAATTCCGGGACCAGGCCCAGCGCAACCACCAGTCCCAGATGGCTGTTCAGCTCGTCCAGGGCCCCGATCGCCTCCAGCCGCAGCGAATCTTTCGGAACCCGGCTGCCGTCGCCGAGGCCGGTGGTGCCGTCGTCCCCGGTGCGGGTGTAGATCTTTGACAGTCGGTGTCCCATGGCAGTCCTTACAGCAACCGGTCGTCGGCGACCACGATGCCGTCCTCGTCGGCATAGAGATAGTAACCGGAGCGGAAATTGACGCTGGCGAAGGTAATCAGCTGATCCCGGTCGCCGCCACCACGAACGTGGGCGTTGAGCGGGTGACTGTGGAGGGCCAGGACGCCCACCGGCAGCTGGGCGATCTCCAGGGAATCGCGAACGCAACCGTACAGGATCATGCCGCGCCAGCCATTGTCGCAAGCCAGTCGGGCCAGTTCGGCACCCACCAGGGCGCAGCGATGGGAGCCGCCCCCATCCACCACCAGCACCCGGTCATCGGCTTTTTCCTGCAACACGCTGCGCAGCAGCACGCTGTCCTCGAACACCTTGACGGTGGTGATCCGGCCCCAGAACGACTTGGCGCCCCCGAAGGACTTGAAGATGGGTTCGGCGATCTGCAGATGGCACTTGCCGGCGAACTCGTCGCATAGCGCTGGGGTGGTAAATCTCATGATGGCAGCGGGTCGGATTGGGCGAGGTCCCATGATAGCGCAATGCGTCCCGACTCAGCAGGCCGGGAACAGCCGTTGCTGCCGAAGGGCAGCGGTCGACCGACCCGCTGCCTTAGCGGATCGCGTCGTCGGTCCTCACCTGTTCGACCCCGACATGATCGCTGATCAGAAACCGCGGGCGGCCCCGAACCTCGATCAGAATCCGGCCGATATACTCCCCCAGCAGACCCACCAGAATGAACAGAACCCCGAACAGAATCGACAGGATCGACACCGCCGAAGCCCAGCCGGGCACCGCGGTTTCGGTGAACAGCTTGGCGTAGATCGCGTAGGCCAGCTCGCCGAATGCCGCCATACTGGTAATAATCCCTATCACAATGCCTATCCTGAGAGGAACCAGCGAAAAGGAGGTAATGCCCGCCCACGCCAGCTTGACCATTTTTTTCAGGTTATAGTGACTGACCCCGCGGAATCGTTCGCCGCTTTGGAAGGTGATCGACGATGAGGGATAACCGACCCATTTGACCAATCCCCGCAAAAACAATCCCTCTTCGCGCAATCGCAAGATGCTGTCCACCACTTGGCGATCCATCAGCCGGAAATCGGCGGTGCCGCTTTCCAGCTTGACGCCGCTCAAGAATGACAGCAGTTTGTAAAACCACCGGGACGTGGTCTTCTTGAAGAACGAAATGTCCGCGTGGTCCAAACGAATGGTATAAACGATACGGCTGCCGTTTTGCCATTCCGAAACCAGCTCTGGAATGACCGAAGGTGGATGCTGAAGATCCGCATCCATGGAAATCACCGCCCTTCCCTTCGCCTGCGCCAAGCCGGCATAAAGCGCGTACTGGTGCCCGAAATTCCGGGAAAACCGAATGCCTTTTACCCGTTGATCCTTTTGGTGCAAATCCTGAATGATTTGCCAGCTCTGATCCAGACTGCCGTCGTCGGCAAAAATAATTTCCCAGGACAGTTGGAGTGTCGGCAAAATCTTGCTCAACTCGAGATAAATTTGCTCCAGATTACCCTCTTCCGAATAGGCAGGAATCACGATCGAGAGATCGGGATGCGCCTGCGGGAGCGCGACGGGGGCAGGATACTTCAAGGTTACGGTCGGATTCATTTCAATTCACTATTCAACGCTTCAAGAGACCGGCCCGCCCATTCGGACTTGGGGTATTGATCGACGACGGCATGGAGTGCCTTTCGTGCCTCATCCCGTCGACTCAAATACTGATTGCTCAGCCCGATATGGTAGTAAGCCTCGGCCGCCAAATCACTCTCCGGGTATCGCTTCAGCATGCCGTCAAAGGTTTGAATGGCCTCGCCGTAATTTTTTTCCTTGAACAGGCAAAGGGCCTGAACGGCGATAGTTTCATCGAGCTTGGCAAAATCAGGACTCTCATCCTGCAAGCGCTTGGCCAGTTTCTTGACGTCGTCACAACGGTCGTCGTTGAAGCTTGCAATGGCTTCGCCGTATAACTCCCGCGCACCAACGCCATCGTCCGACGGCGACTTGCCATCCAGCGCTTCCGTGGATCGTCCCGCCCAGGGCGATGCCGGAAATTCCCGGATCACGTAGGAAAAGGTCTTGGATGCCTCCACCAGCTTCTCCAGCCTGATATCGCACAAGCCAATATGGTAATAAGCCTCCGGCACCCAAACGCTTTCCGGATATCTTTTGATGAGGTCTTCAAACCCGGCGATGGTGGGCTCGCAATGTCCCTCCATGTAATGGGTGATTGCAAAGTAATAGCCCGCCTGATCCGCGACGCCGGACAAGGGGTATTTGTCCAATATCTTCTTGAAATTGTCGCGCGCCTCCGAGTACTGCCCCAAATCCTTCAAAAGAATTCCGTCGCGCAATAGCGACTGGGCGTCCTGCCCCTTATTCAACAACACCACGGCAAACAACGCCGAAAAGAACAAGAATGCGCTAGCAGCCACCACAACGGTTCGGTGATTCCCGCAAAAGTCCAGTTTGGCGGCGACATGCCGGTTCGCCCGTAGGGTCGTGTTTAATTTATCAACCAGTCCGTCCATCGTGATACTCCCTTCCAACGCAAAAGGAATGCGCCTTCTGACAGGCGATAGCCCCAACAACATGGCCGTCAGCCCCATCAGGCTCAGGCCTCTTCCGATCGACTCGGCCGCCGATTCCCCGTAATAAAGACGAACGTGGGGTTGCTTCGGGTAGATGAGCATGAAGGAAGGGGAAGCCAGGAAGATCTTGTCCGCGCCTTCCACCTTCCAGTTCGGATGGTAAGAAACCTTGACCAGGAGAGGACGGCCGATCATCTCCGTATCGATGATAATCTCATCATCCAGAACGGTTTCCTTGATTTCCCCCTTGGCCCCGGTTGCAAGCCGGGGCAAGCGGCCCAGCGAATCTCCATCCACGGCCGTCTTGAAGCGGGCACGGTCAGCGGGCTCGGTTCCCGGCGCGAAGACCAGATGAACGTCATTGTTGGCGAAATCCTTGAACCACTGATACGAAACCGACTTCCAATCCTTGGTATTGACGAACACCGGTTCGTATTCAAGTGGAACCACATACCGATTTTCGTTGGTCGTGAGCTGATAAACGTCGTATGGTGGACTGGACGACTTGAGCTTGAATTTCGGATGATTCTGCAATTCCGATTTAACCAGATCGCTCACCACGACGAAGTCAGCGATATTGAACATCTCCAGGTGTTTGACTGCCTGATCTATGTTGTGCCGCGAACAGGAATAAGCTGGAAACGGACAGGAGGATTCTTCCGAGATTTCGGATTGTATGTCAAACACGAATGGTGCGGTCGGGCTCGCCTGCATATACAGGCCCTCCAGCGTCGAGCGTCCGGCAAACAGGGGCAGGGATTCGAATGCCCTCGTCGTCCCGGCATTGTTATGAATCGATGAATGCTCGAAAACCACCCTGGGATCGCTTGGCGACCCCTTGAGCACTTTGTTTACTTCGGAAAACTGCGGCCACAAGCTTTTCTGCTCAAAGCCGGAGTAATTCCAGGCTATCCACGATGCGATCGACTGGGTGTTGTCATCGGTCCAAAGCAGCGTCGCCAGGGCAACCAGGCCCGCCAGCAACGACGGATTGCGGGCCTTGGCGGCGAGCCGATACAAACCCTGCGCGGCGAGGATACAGACGGCAATTTGCAAAAACGGTAAAAACCGGATGTCGACGACGCCCAATTTGAACGCGGACAGAAAACAGAGAGCGCTCAGCAACATCCAATAGCAGACAAACCAAAAGGCCATGTCGGCGCTTTTCGACTTATACATCCGGTAGATTTCAAGCCCAACGCCGATACCGGCCAGCGCCAGTACCGGATATAACACCTGCGGAAACAGTTCGGAAATTGAATTGAAGACCCACAGGAAATTGTAGGCTGTGGTATATGGCAAATTGGACAGCAGCGGGATGATCCAAAACCCCAAAAGCAAAAATGCCAACAGATAGATCTTGAACAAATACCAGAACTTCTTCAGAAAGTCCCGGGATGTCCAGAGAAAGAATGATGACACCAGTCCCGCAAACAGCAACGTGTACCCGTGACTAAAGCCGATGAGAAAAACCAGCACGGCATTTCGTGCCACATGTTTTCTTTCGGGAACATCGCGGTACAGGACGCCGAATAGCAGTATGGTCAGCGAAAATCCCCAACTGTAGGCAATCTCGCCAGCAAGCGTGCTGTTGATGTTCGCCCCCCACATGGAGTTTCCCTCCATGAACAGGAAAGGCAGACTAAACACGGCTCCGAAAATCGGTGCGGGAAACGGCAGCCGCATCAGCCGCAAACATCCGTAACACGCCAGCGGCAAGGCAAAGACTCCCATTACCGAAGCGATCTTGAAGGCGATCTGCAGCGGCATGAGATACGACAGCCCGACCATTGTCAAAAACGGCAGCGGGAAATAGAACTGAAGAATCGGAAAACCGGCGTAATTTCCCTGGGTCCAGCCGGTAATTTTCCCGTTCGGCAGCAAGTGATCCCGTAAATATTGCGCGGTATAGTAATGGGAGGCCGTATCACCGCCGGTCGTAATCGTCTCCGACAGCAGATATTTCGGATCGAAGTAGTCGATCAAAAACAACAGAATGGTCGTCAGGACCGCAATATCGACAAGGCCGTTCCGATAATTGAGCAAGGCCTTTGCGACTCTGCCGTTCATCATGGACTTAACTTTTTCACTGGTGCTAAACATTCAAACTCGACCTTTGCCGGACAGGCTCTCCCAAAGCATCAAAATAACAGCCCGCCCGTTTATGTATTCACGGAGACACTGGCCTTCCCCGACCACCAAAAGTACCTGACATTGCTGTAGATAAACACCGCAGCCAACAACAGCCACAGGGAAATCAGCAACATTCTGTGGGTCTTTACGAAGCCCGGATCCAGAATGACGCTGACATAGGCATTCGCCGCGGTGAAATAGTGCAACCCGCCCTCTTCGTATTCCACCAACGCATAGACCAGGTAGCTGCTTCCCGGATTTGCTGAAATATTGTTCACGGGAATCCGGAAATCTTCAGCGGCACCGCCATCCAGGGTGAAACGCCCAATAAACCCGGACACCGACAACTCTTTAGGGGTGATCAGGCGAACGGAAATTTCCTCGGGCTTCCCATCCAGATTCCTCGAAGTCAAATTCAGCAATCCACTACTGTCTGACAATTCCAGATTGCTTACCGAAGCTTCGATGCGGGACGGTTTGCTGTCGCCATAAATCAGGGGCGCGACCGAAATTGCGGAAAATGGATGGTGATTCGCGTCCGTGTAGTGGACGGTGACCACAACCGGATATTCCCCATGCTTCGAAACGGCAACTTCCTGCGCCAATTCCAGTGATTGACTTTCGTTGGGTCCGAGGAAGGCGACTTCCGCGCTGTGCGAAACGGCACCGGCAAGCTCGGCGGCGACACTGACATCGTGAGCCGCCTCGTCACCCCGATTGATTACGGTGGCGTGCAGTGTAAAAACCTTCCCATCATAGATCGGTGTCAATTCAGTTTGAATCGATATAACGCCGGCGTGCGCCGGAACTGCCAACAGCATCAGAATAGAAAGGGCGGCAACGAGGTTTGCCAGTGATCGTTTAATCAAGAACGGCACCATAGGCATCGGCTTCAGAAATCATGGCCCCTTTATAAAGACCGGCCAGGAAACGAAATTAGGATTGGCTCTATTGCCATATTTGTCCATCGGACATTTTATTTACCCGACACGACACCTTCCGACTTCGAAAAGCAGAACGACAACGACTCATCGAAAGATCAGAAATTTATAGATGAGAAAATTCCATGAGACGATACATCCGATCGATATGGTTTTGGCTATGACCGGAATTAAATTAACTGAATTAACCAATACCCCCACGATGGCGGAAGTAGCGATCAAATTAAATACAAACAAAGCCGTATAAATCCCAAGCTGTCCTAACAGAGGCGCTTTGGAACGAAACGAAAAGATGCGATTCATCGCAAAGGTAAACCAGAAGGCAACCGTCAACGAAACCGCATTGGCGTAAAACACGCTCAGTTTATCCGCGGCGACGATGCCGATGGCCATCAGCCAACCAAGCACCTCGACATAAACCCGCGAATCGGAATTTGGGTCTGGCGGTTCGATCCCGGCAAAGATCGCATTGGCCAGCACAGCGAATAGAGCCACTTCCATGGCCGCCGATGAAACACCGGTTATCAGATAGCGGACCAACTGCCAAAAGGTGACGTTCCCAAGTCTCCTTGCGGTCGAAACAGGTCTGCAAGCTTTGGCGATCACGCGTAACCGGTAGTTTGTGTCTATCTGGTAGTGTACTTCGAGGTTTCAACCGAAACAGCCCTTCCCCCAAAGGGGAAGGGCTGCTTGGGCATTTCCCTATTTACCGCAAGGGTCTCACTTGACGTAGACCTTCACGGTCTTGGCGACCTGCTTGGAATCTGCCGCATTGTCCTTGGCGACCAGACCGATTTCCAGGGTCTTGCCGACCTGACTGGACGTCGGGCTGATGACGAGTTCGGCCAAGGTCGCGCCCGTGGCCGGGTCGGTTCCCTTGCGAACCAGAGTGACACCGCGCGGCAACCGGGCACTCAGTGTGACGGTGTCACCGTCCGCATCCAGCGCAATCACCGGCACCACCGTGGTTTGGCCGGCCGGAGCGGTCACAGTCTGGGCCACCGTCAGAGTGGGCGCAGTGTTCGATCCGGAGCTCTCATGGTCGTCATCAGACTCGCTGGACACTTCGATCTCCACCGTTTCGCTGGTGGACTTACCGCAGTTGTCCTTGGCGGTGAAGGTTACCTTGCGCTCGGTTTCCGAGGTCGGGGTCCAGGTGAAGGTCTCGGCAACGGTGTACGGAGCCACCGGAGCGACGACATTCAACGGAACGAGTTGCGAGCCGACCTTGGCGGTCAGACTGGCCACCTTGCCGTCATCGTATGCCGAAGCCTTGATCGTCAGCGCCTGGTTAACCGTGGCGTGAATCTCGCCATTCGGCACCACGCTCAAATGGGGCGCTGGATTCCGCTTGCCGCAGCCGGTGGTCGGCAGCGTGGTGGAGGTGCTGGCCACGGTGGTGGTCGTAGTCGTCGGCGCCTTGGTGGTCGTGGTGGTCGACGCCTGGGTGGTGCTGGTCGTCGAGGTCGTGGTGGTGGACGTCGGCTTCGTCGTCGTGGTCGTCGACGTCGTGGTGGTGGACGTCGTCGGCTTCGTCGTCGTGGTGGTGGACGTCGTCGTCGTCGATGACGTGGGCGGCGTGCCGGTGCATAACGCGGCCAGATCCGCTGCCGGGTAGGGGCTGACGTTCAGCAGGGCGTCATTGACGGCCTTTCCCACGGCACTTAGAGCACCCACTGAAGTATCAAAACCGACGTGGCAGTTTGTGCAGCCACCGGCATAGGAACTGGTCACGACGGTGTCGGTGTATCCGTTGCTGGTGCAGCGCGTCTTCAAAGCGCTGAGTTTTGCAGTGTCAGTAGACAGGTTGCCAAAAGCGAACGTGTTGCTGGCGAAAGCGACGGATGCCGCTGCGATGGTGATGGGGACTAATTTGCCGATCAGCCAAGACGAACGAGGGGACGATACCCCGTTGGCCGTGACATTTTTATTGTCGGTCA
>VEPB01000261.1 GCA_012026715.1 Methylococcaceae bacterium
GTCTGTATCCGGTGGGGTGCCGACCACCACTTCGATCGAATCTTCACAGTAGCGGCTTTTCTGGTCCCAGGCCGTCAGATGGACCCGATAGCGGCCGTTGTCACGGCCAAACCGCACGGTCGTCGTTGCGGTGGCAGGCCGTCGATGCGCCGCCTGCATTGGCAGGTCCGCCGCTTCTCCCAGGCTGCCGCCGCCGAAATCCCATTCCATGCGCAACGGACCCGACTTGCGGTCCTTCAAGGTAGCCTTGCCCTTGAACGTAACGTCGGTATCGACCGCCGTATGCACGGAGCTTGTCGGCGTGAGAATCCGGCAGACCGGAGCCGCCGAACAAGATTTTGGCCGGCCCTTGACCCGCGCGGTGGCGCGGGCTTCAGCGGTTTGTGCCCGCACCGAGCAGAGCAGTTCCGGTCGCTCTGGTTCGCTCAGGGTGAAAGAAAACCGCTGCCGCCCGCTCAACGGAACCTGCCCGAGATAGCGACCGCTGCCATCATAAAGCCCAACCAAAGGCCCGGTCCCGCGGGCCCTGCCCGCAACTGTCAAGCTCTGGCCTGACCACTGGGCCTGGGTGATGACGATCACCGGCTTCGCGGCCTGCGCCTGAGACTGGACCAGCCAGATCCCGCAGATCAATAGCAACAGCCGGAGCGCCGGCTGGTTGACTGAGACCATTGTGGTTTCCTCGCTTGGATGGATGGTCCGGCCCCGGCGCACCGAACTGGCCCACCGGTTAATCGCGAGTCGTTCTCAGCAATTCACGAGCCACATGCCAAACGCCTTTTCTTTCAGCACGTTGCACTCGCGGTGTCGTCCGCCTTCCAAACCGGCCGCGTGATCTGACACAACCGGCGCGTCAGTTCACACAGCTTCCCGGTCGTAACCCGACGGCTCCCTACCCGGCAACTGTGTCAGGCACCGTGTAAAATGGCTCCTCCTTTATGTCCCGCCCGCGGCCCCGCAGTTTCGAGTGTCCACCTCATCACCGCCCATCGTTTCGGCCGTCCGGCTGCGCAAGTGCTATGGCAGTCAGCGGGTGGTGGACGACATTTCCTTCAACATCGAGCGCGGCGAATTCTGCGGCATGCTGGGACCCAACGGTGCCGGCAAGACGACGACCCTCCGCATGCTGGTGGGCAACACCCCCAACAGCGGCGGTGAACTCACCGTGCTGGGGCGGCCAATTCCGGCGGACGCCCGCGCCATGCGTGCCCGCATCGGCATCGTGCCTCAAGCCGATAATCTGGATCCGGATTTCACCGTGGTCGAGAATCTGCGGGTGTACGGGCGCTATTTTGGTTTGGGCCGACGCGCCATCGATCAGCGCATTCCCGAGTTGCTCAAGCTGGCGGCACTGGATGACCGCGCGGGTTTCCGCATCAATCAGTTATCGGGGGGGATGAAGCGGCGACTGTCCATCGCCCGGGCCCTCATCAATCGGCCGGAACTGCTGATCCTCGACGAACCCACCACCGGCCTCGATCCGCAGATCCGCCAGAATATCTGGCATCTGTTGCGACAGTTGCAGCAGGATGGACTCACCCTGATCCTGACCACCCATTACATGGACGAGGCGGAACGGCTATGCGGCCGCATCATTCTCATGGATCACGGCCGTATCCTGGCCGACCAGACTCCGCAGAGCCTGGTGCGGGATCACATCGAGCCCCACGTGCTGGAAGTCCACGGCGAGTCCGTCAACGCCTGGCGCGCGGCCCATCCCCTGAACGGTCCGATTCGCTGCGAGCAACTGGCCGACACCTGGTATTACTACGGCGCCAACCTGGAGCATCTGGTCAAGTCGCTGGATGGCTGGAATGGACTGCGCTATTCCTACCGGGCTGCCAATCTGGAGGATGTCTTCCTCAAGCTAACGGGGCGGGAGCTGCGCGATGGCTGACCGCTTCCGGCGCTGGCTGGCGGTGTGGCGGCGCAATGCCCTGGTGTGGCGCAAGTCGGCCAAGACAGCATTGTTGGGCGGCTTTGCCGAGCCGGTTTTCTATCTGATGGCGCTGGGCTATGGACTGGGCAGCTTCATCGGCCAGGTGCAGGGTTTGTCTTACATCGGCTTTCTCACCGCCGGCATCCTCTCCACCAGCGCCATGAATTCGGCAACTTTCGAAGGCCTGTACCTGGCGTACACCCGCATGGAGGTGCTGAAAACCTGGGACGCCATGCTGGCGGCGCCGCTGTCGGTGGCCGACGTGGTGATTGGCGAGGTGTTGTGGATGGGGACCAAGAGCGTGATCAGCGCCGGCCTGATCCTGGCGGTGGCGTGGGGGTTCGGGCTGGCCCAAGGCTGGCTGGCACTGGCGGTGTTGCCGGTGGTGTTCCTGACCGGGATTTGCTTCGGCTCCATGGCCCTGGTTTTCATGTCTTTCGCCCGCAGCTACGACTTTTTCGTGTACTACATTTCCCTGGGCGTCACTCCCTTGGTGCTCCTTAGCGGCGTGTTCTTCCCGCTGGAGGCCTTGCCGGAACCAGTCCGGTTCGTCACCGCCTGGCTGCCGCTGCAGCCGGTGGTACAGGTCATCCGGCCTCTGGTGGGGAATGCTTGGGACTGGCATATGCTCCAGCTGCTCGCGATCCCGGCCGGTTACGCCGCCGCTTCGCTCCTTATCGCCATTCGACGATTCGAGCGGCGGCTGGTGCAATAGTCAAGGCTTCGGAATCGGGACAGCGGCGGTCAACCGTATTCGCGATGCCGCAAAGCCGGGTCTGCTAAGGTTACGGCGAACTTCAGTGCCAGGGCTTGCGTTGCGGGCATGCCTGGGTCTTTTCTCGGAGATGGGGTGAAACCATGAGTGGCGCAGGTGGTACCGATGGGGGTAGCGGTCAGTTTTTCCTGGGGTTGGCCATGTTGTGCAGCGGGCTTTATCTGCTGCTGAATGCCATCTCCGTGACTTCCAGTTTCGGCTTCGACATACCGCTATACGGTATGAATTTGTTCGGTTTCCATTATGCGGTGACCAGCGGCATGGTGCTGTTCCCGTTTCTGATCGGGGTCGCCATGATCTTCTACAACGGCCGCAGCGTGATGGGTTGGCTCCTGGCGGTCGGGGCGCTGGTGGCCCTCGTCTCCGGGGTCATTGCCTCGCTGCGGTTCAACCTGCGGGCCATGACGGCCTTCGATCTGATCACCATCCTGGTATTGACGGTGGGCGGATTGGGGCTATTTCTCAGGTCGCTAAAATCCACCAGTCGCCGGTAAGGGTATAAGAGGATCGAAAAGCTCCACAGCTTGCCGGATCGCCCGTCAAAGGTTTTTTTCCGGGATGAATCCGGATTAAGTTGCAGACCTGCAACGACTTGTTGCATATCTAGATACGCTTAACCATAATAGCGCCGACCTAGAGTGCCGGGGCAGGTTTAGGCGTGGTGCGGAAACGGGCCGCCCGGGATTCAACACCCCATTAAAGAGAGCGACGGAGTCATCATGCAAGCGAAAGCATTGGGTATCATCGGGGCCCTGGTTTCGGCCGCAGCGCCGCTTGGCGCCAGCGCGGCGGAAACACCGGCGGATGTCAAACAACTGCAGGACGAAAATCGGCGACTGGCGGAGCAACTGCAGAGCGCCCAGGCCGAGATTAAAAAGCTGAAGCAGACCGCACCGGCGGCGCCTTCCGCGTCACGCGAAATGAGCGCACCCTTCGCAGAAGAGACTTCGGCCAAGGGAGGCGCTCCGGTTGTTGCTCCGACGCCGACCAGTATTGCCACCAAGGATTTCACCCTGGCGGTGGGCACCAAGGTGTGGATTAACGGGTGGAGTACCTGGCGGTCGCTGAAACTCAACATTCCGGGCTTCCCGCAATTCATCGACAAGGGCGTCAATATTCAGTCGGTCACCGCAAAATCCAGCAGCGCGGTATCGCCCATCCCCAGCTTGACCGCGCGTTATAAGGACTTCTTCCTGACCGGCAGTTATTTGGCCGAAACCGATTATGAGTTTTCCGACCAGTCGCAGCTTTACAGCATCGATCTACGACCCCTCACGGGACGGGTCGATCCGGTCGGACTGAAATATGGGATGAGCGGCTCCCGCCGGGAATGGGACGTGTCGCTGGGTTATCAGATCATTCCGTATTTGGCGGTCACCGCAGGCTATAAGGAAATCGAGCAGAGCTTCAAGATCGATTCCTGTCAGGGGGTGCTCATGAATCTGACCGACGTCTTCGATTGCAGGGGGGATTTCCCCGGCAAGACCAAGGTCACCTACGCCGGTCCCACCATCGGATTAAGCGGCGCCGCGCCCATCGGCCATGGTTTCGGTCTGTATGGCAACTTTACCTACGGTTGGCTCGGCGCCAACTTCCGCTCCAGTTCGGCCTCGCAGTTCAACGATCTGGCCCAGGTGAACAATGTCGACTACTACGTGGGCGAGCTGGGTTTGACCTACAGCCATCTGTTGCGTGACATGCCCGTGTATATGCCGTTGTCCGCCGCGACCGCTTATGCCGGTTATCGCTACCAGAGCTATGAAAGTCATTTGTCTCGCCACGCCAGTAATGGCAACAACCCCAAAGACACTGTCCAGGGTTTCGTCGCGGGCGTGAATCTGGCGTTCTGATCGGCGCAAAGATCCAAGCCCGGCTGTTCGGCCCCACGCCAGTTCTCGCAGTATGAAGCGAGGGCGGGCGTGGGGCCGATGTCGTTTCGGTGTTGGAGAAACCCTGAACATGGGGCTCTTCCCGCGGGAGAGGGGCTTCAATGCAATCCCATCGGGACTGCGCTCAGAAATATCCGTCGGGGACTTCCGGGAGTTTATTGTTGGCCACATCCTTAGGCGCCGGAAGCGTCGGCTGAAGATTCAGGCGGGTTAGCCGCGGGCGAAGGCTGCGGCTGATTCCGCAAGGCCGGCGTCAGATGGGGCCGGATGGTATCCATCATCAGCGGATGCAGCTTGGACGTCGCCGCCACCACGTTTCCGCTCAACATGAACTGATCGCTTCCTTCCAGGTCGCTGACGATGCCGCCCGCCTCCTGAACCAGTAGCACGCCGGCCGCCAGATCCCAGGGTTTGAGGCCGATTTCCCAGAAGCCGTCATAGCGCCCGCAGGCCACATAGGCCAGGTCGAGGGCGGCGGAGCCGGGACGGCGGATTCCGGCGGTGTCCTTCATGAAATCCCGGAACATGCCCAGGTATGCATCCACATGGCGCTGGTCCTTGAACGGGAAGCCGGTGCCCAGCAGGGCGCCGTTGTAGCCTTTCTGCTTGCTGACCCGGATGCGGCGGTTGTCCAGGGTCGCGCCGGCACCGCGTTTGGCGGTGAACAGTTCCTGGCTGGTCGGATCATAAACCACGCCGCATTCGATCTTGCCTTTGTGCATCAAGGCGATGGAGACGGAGAACTGGGGGAATCCGTGAAGGAAGTTGGTGGTTCCGTCGAGCGGGTCGATCACCCACATGAAATCGGATTTGCCCTGGCTGCCGCTTTGCCGTCCGCCTTCCTCGCCGAGAAAGCCGTGGGTCGGATAAGCCTTTTGCAGGATGCCGATGATTTCCCGCTCGGCCTGTTTGTCCACTTCGCTGACGAAGTCGTTGCGGCCTTTGGGGGTGATCTTGAGGGTATCGACGCGACCGCTGTAGCGCGCAATCAGGTCGCCGGCCGCGCGCGCCGCGCGCACCGCGATGGTAAGCATTGGATCCATGAAAACACCGAGAGTTGAGGAAGGGCCGGTCAGGGCAGGAAGTCTGTTAGTATTTTACCGCCTTCGAGCCGGCTAAATCACAAGGTTGCCCTTTGCTCTCCGACATTCGCATCGTTCTGGTCGCCACCACCCATCCGGGCAACATCGGCGCAGCGGCCCGCGCCATGAAGAACATGGGGTTATCGGATCTGGCCCTGGTCAATCCCAAAATCTTTCCGAGTCCCGAGGCTGCCGCGCGCGCGTCGGGGGCCGACGATATCCTGCAGCGGGCCCAGGTCCATTCCAGCGTGGAAGCGGCAGTCGCCGGTTGTCACCTGGTCGTCGGGGCCAGTGCGCGGCGTCGTACCGTCGCCTGGCCCGAGCTGACGCCGCGGGAAACCGCTGCCCGGGTCGCCGCTGCGCCCGCGGACCACAAGACCGCCATCCTGTTCGGCCGGGAGCACGCCGGTCTCACCAACGAAGAGTTGCTGTGCTGCCAGTATTTGCTGCACATTCCCTGCGACGCGGAATTCCAGAGCCTCAACGTGGCGGCCGCTGTCCAGGTGGTGGCTTACGAACTGCGCTTGGCCATGCTTTCGGAAAGCGTGGCAGCAACTTCCGGCGAATCGGTCCGCCTGGCGAACGGCGAGGAAATGGACTCGTTCTTCGGCCACCTGACGGCGACCTTGTTCGACGCCGGGTTTCTGCATGAACGCAAGTCGTCGCCGGCCTTGATCCGGCGCATCCGGCGCATCTTCAACCGGGCCCAACTGGAAACGACCGACATCAACATATTGCGCGGCATACTCTCCGCCGTCCAGAACCGCATCCGAAAGAACACGACGCCATGCTGAAAATTTTGAAGGAAGAGTTCGGCTGCATTTTCGAGCGCGATCCGGCCGCCCAATCCTATTTTGAGATACTGACGACTTATCCCGGCGTTCACGCGGTTCTGGCCCATAGGCTGCTTTCGCATCGGCTGTGGCAGGCGGGATTTCGCTGGCCGGCCCGCTTCGTGGCGTTCACCATGCGCTGGTTCACCGGCATCGAGATCCACCCTGGCGCCCAGATCGGCCGGCGATTGTTCATCGATCACGGCATGGGTGTGGTGATCGGGGAGACTGCGGTGGTCGGGGATGACTGCACGCTCTATCACAGCGTCACCCTGGGGGGCACCAGCTGGAAGAAGGGCAAGCGCCATCCCACCCTCGGCAACGGCGTGGTGATCGGTGCCGGCGCCAAGGTTCTCGGGCCGATCCA
>VEPB01000203.1 GCA_012026715.1 Methylococcaceae bacterium
AAGTATCTGTGCTATGCGCTGCTGGCGCTGGCAGTGGATCTGGTCTGGGGATTCGGCGGTATTCTGAGCCTTGGCCATGGCGCCTTCTTCGCCCTCGGCGGCTATGCCATGGGCATGTACCTGATGCGCCAGATCGGCGACCGTGGCGTGTACGGCAATGCCACGCTCCCGGATTTCATGGTGTTCCTCAACTGGAAGGAGCTGCCCTGGTACTGGCTGGGCTTCGACCATTTCTGGTTCGCCATGGCCATGGTGATGGTGGTGCCGGGACTCCTGGCCGGCTTGTTCGGCTGGCTGGCGTTCCGCTCGCGGGTGACCGGCGTGTATCTGTCCATCATCACCCAGGCCCTGACCTATGCCCTGATGCTGGCGTTCTTCCGCAACGAGATGGGCTTCGGCGGCAACAACGGGCTCACCGACTTCAAGGACATCCTGGGATTCAGCCTGCAGGCGGATGGAACCCGGGTGACCGTGTTTCTGCTGTCGGCGCTGTTTCTGGCGCTGGGTTACCTGGGCTGCCGCGCCGTGGTCGCTTCCAAGCTGGGCCGGGTGGTGGTTGCGGTGCGCGACGCCGAGGCCCGCACTCGCTTCATCGGTTACCAGGTGGAGTTCTTCAAGCTCTGGGTGTTCGTGTTTTCCGCCGTGCTGGCCGGTATTGCCGGCGCTCTGTACGTGCCCCAGGTGGGCATCATCAACCCCAGCGAATTCTCGCCCCTCAACTCCCTGGAGTTGGTGATCTGGGTCGCCGTGGGCGGTCGCGCCACCCTCTACGGCGGCATACTCGGGGCGATTTTGGTGAACTACGCCAAATCCGTGTTCACCGCGGTCCTGCCGGAGGTGTGGCTGTTCGCCCTGGGCGCCTTGTTCGTCGGGGTGACCCTGTTCATGCCGGACGGCCTGATCGGCTTGCTGCGCCGCCGCGGCGGGAGGGCGTCATGAGTCACGGACGGGTTCTGCCCCATGGCCCGGAGATCGATCCGGATGTCGCCGAGATCGTCAACGATCCGGGGCTCGATACCAGCCACGGTCCCATCCTTTACCTGGAAGGGGTGACCGTCAGTTTCGACGGGTTCAGGGCGCTCAACAACCTGAATCTGTACATCAACGACGGCGAGCTGCGCTGCATCATCGGCCCCAACGGCGCCGGCAAGACCACCATGATGGACGTCATCACCGGCAAGACCCGGCCCGACGAGGGCACGGTTTTCTTCGGCCAGACCATCGATCTGCTGCAGTTGGACGAGCCCGCCATCGCCCACGCCGGGATCGGCCGCAAGTTCCAGAAGCCCAGCGTGTTCGAGCAGCAGACCGTGTTCGAAAACCTGGAGCTGGCCATGTCCACCGACAAGCGGGTATGGCACACCCTGTTCGCCCGCCTCACCGGCGAGCAACGGGACGTCATCGACGAGACCCTGAACGTCATCGGCCTTGCCGAACAGGTGCAGACCCGCGCGGGGTCGCTCTCCCACGGCCAGAAACAATGGCTGGAAATCGGCATGCTGCTGATGCAAAAACCCAAGGTGCTGCTGGTGGACGAACCGGTGGCCGGCATGACCCACCAGGAAACCGAGCGCACCGCGGAACTGCTGGTGTCGCTGCAGGGCAAGCATTCCGTGGTGGTGGTGGAACACGACATGGAATTCGTCCGCTCCATCGCCCGCACCGTCACGGTGCTGCACGAAGGCTCGGTGTTGACCGAGGGCACGATGGACGAGGTCCAGCACCACCCGCGCGTCATCGAAGTGTATCTGGGGGCCTGATGCTGACTGTAACCGGATTGAACCAGTTCTACGGCGAGAGCCACATTCTGTGGGACTTGGACGTGACCGTGGCCCGCAATGCTTGCACCTGTCTCATGGGGCGCAACGGGGTCGGCAAGACCACCCTGCTGAAATGCATGATGGGCCTGTTGCCGGTCCGAACCGGCGCAATCAGCCTGGAAGGCCGCGACATCGCCGGCTTGAAGGCGGAGGCACGAGCTGGCCTGGGCATTGGCTATGTTCCTCAGGGTCGGGAAATCTTTCCCTTGATGACGGTGGAGGAGAACCTGAAAATTGGCTTGGGTGCCCGCAAGGACGGGTTGAAGAAGATCCCCGAGTCGGTGTTCGAAATTTTTCCGGTGCTGAAGTCCATGCTGCACCGGCGCGGTGGCGATCTCTCCGGGGGTCAGCAGCAGCAATTGGCCATCGGTCGCGCCCTGGTGCTCGACCCCAAACTGCTGATCCTGGACGAGCCCACCGAAGGCATCCAGCCCAACATCGTCCACGAAATCGGCGACGTCATCATCCGGCTCAACAAGGAGATGGGGGTCAGCGTGCTGCTGGTGGAGCAGAAGCTACCCTTCGCCCGGCGGGTGGCGGACCGGTTCGTGGTGATGGAAAAGGGCCGGGCGGTGGCGAACGGGGCCATGAGTGAGCTGCATGAGGGGATTGTGCAGCAGTATTTGACCGTATAACGCCGGGGTCGACCAAACGAATCCCTGACCGATACGGGTAGGCGACTGCTGTCGATCCCGTGCCAGTCGCGCCGAGCACCGGAGCTTACGGTAGGAATAGCCCGTAGGGGCGCGGCAAGGATGCCGCGCGGCGGCAGAGGGCGATGGATCGTCCTTCTGCCGCCCCCTGCCGAAAGCGAGGAGCGCAGGGGCTTTCGCGACTGTCGGGTGGCCTTTCTTTTGGATACTTTTCTTTGGCCACGCAAAGAAAAGTATCGCGGCCGTGGGTCCGCGAACCCACATTGGATCTAGTCATCGCGCAGCGATTCAATTTTGACCGACAGAAGTTCGCCAATTTGGAAGGAACATCAACTGTAAGAGCAGCGTAGATTGGGCACATGTTTTCGTGTCCGCGAACGGTATCGCGGTACGCATCCGGTGGGTTACTGTGCGCACAGTGACTTTGGGAAAACGGATGGTGATTCCGACACGCGCACCTAACCCACCCTACGACGGTCCGGCGGGGGGCGGCGAGGGCTGGCAGGCCGAATTGCGGCTGGGATTTGAGCGCCGGATCGATCGCACGGTGTTGGCGTCCCGCTCCCGCCGCGGGCCGCTCACGGTGCAGCGGGCCTTCCATCCCGAGGGAGAAACGGCCCATGTCTATCTGCTGCACCCGCCGGGCGGGGTGGTGGGGGGCGACCAGCTGCGGATCGATGCGGCATGTGCGGCCGGGGCGAGGGCGTTGCTGACGACGCCGGCCGCGGGCAAGTTCTATCGCAGCGGCGGTGCCACCGCTCGGCAGGGGGTGCACCTGCGGGGTGCCGAGGGCGCGGCGGTGGAATGGCTGCCGCAGGAGACCATCGTGTTCGACGGAGCCCGCCTGGAATCCGCTTTGCATATCGACCTGAATGCGGGGGCTCGCTTCATCGGCTGGGATGTGGTGTGCTTCGGCCGGCCGGCGTGCGGAGAAGCTTTCTCGTCCGGTGCGGGCCAGTTTCGCCTGCGCCTGCAACAGGACGGTGTACCGCTGCTGCAGGAGCGGTTCCTGGCGGACAGCCGTTTCGTGCGGGCTAATTGGGGCTTGCGCGGGCATCCCGTGTTGGCGACTCTGCTGGCCTGCCCGGTCGCGCCGGAGCTGCTTTCGGCGGTGCGGGAGATATTGGGCGATCGGCCCGATGTGGGCGCGACCCGGCTGGGCGAGGTGCTGGTGGTGCGGGCGCTGGGATGGCGGGCGGAGGATATGCGGCGGTTGTTTGCCGAAATCTGGGCTGCCGTCCGCCCGGCGGTCATCGGGCGCGTAGCCTGCATTCCGAGGATTTGGGCAACGTAGGTAGCCTCGATGCAGGCGATCGTTGGGTTAGGGCGGCGCCCAACCCAACCTACGGTGGGATTCTTTGAGAGAACAAAATCATGCAACTGACCCCTAGGGAAAAGGACAAACTGCTGATCTTCACCGCCGCCCTGCTGGCCGAACGCCGCAAGGCGCGCGGGCTCAAGCTCAATCATCCGGAGGCGGTGGCCTACATCACCGCCGCCATCCTGGAAGGCGCCCGCGACGGCCGAACCGTGGCCGAATTGATGGACTACGGCCGCACCCTGCTGACTCGGGACGACGTGATGGACGGGGTGGCCGAGCTGATCCCCGACGTTCAGGTGGAAGCGCCCTTTCCCGACGGCGCCAACCTGGTGCCCGTGCACGAACCCGTCCTCTGAGGAGTTGCCCATGATTCCCGGCGAAATCATTCCGGCGGAAGGCGAGATCGAGCTGAACGCCGGCCGGCCCCGCATTACCCTGATCGTGGCCACCACCGGCGATCGGCCCATTCAGGTGGGGTCGCACTACCACTTTATCGAAACCA
>VEPB01000038.1 GCA_012026715.1 Methylococcaceae bacterium
CACCTACGCCAGCTCGGGCGCGCAGGCGATGCCGGCGATCGGCACCTGGCCGAAGACGGCGGGGAGCACCGGCACCAGCCACATCCCCAACCCCGGCAATTTAACCTGCGAGAAGTGCCACAAGAACTTCACGACGTTCACGGGCTCCAGCATGGACCATTCCGGCGTGGTGATCACCGGCGCCATCGGAACGCCCGGCGCGACGTCCTCCTATGCCTGTACCAACTGCCATACCGGCACCACCCAGAATAGTGTGCTGATCATCGGCCAGGTGAACGATGGCAATGACGTCAAGGATCACGTCATCAACGGAACCCGCCAGATCCAGTGCCAGCAGTGCCACACCTTCGCCAGTTTCGGTGGCGCGAGCAATCACGTGGATACCGCGGCGAACCCGGCGGCGCCGTATCCCACCAGCAAGTATCCGAATGCCTTTGCGGGAGCGACCCTGCCCACTGGCGCGCCACGCTGCGACAGTTGCCACGCTCAGAATGGCGGGGCGACCTGGAAGATGGCCAACCACATTCCGCCCAACGCGACGGTGACGCCGACCGGGACCGGTCTGGGCCAGACCATCAGCGCGGATTGCTATGCCTGCCATCGCAGTGTGACCCAGGCGGCGCCGTGGCCGGTGCCGGCCAATTTCGCCGGCGGAACGCTGGATCACTACGGGCTCGGTGTAACCGGCAGTTGCACCGTTTGCCACGACACCACCGGGACCTATTCGGCATCGTCGGGCGCCCAAGGCCTAAACGCGGTGGCCAACCACATTCCGACCAACAATGTTTCCTGCGAGGGTTGCCATCTGGCCTATAGTGGCACCACCGACGTGACCTCGTTCAGCGCTTTGAAGGTAACGGCGAACGACCCGAAGATGCAGCACAGCCAGACCACGCTGCCTTGCTCGAGCTGCCACAAGGCCGTGGATACCAAGTTCGCCAACCAGACCGTGAAAGGCTTGTCGGCGACGCCGAGCCATATACCCACCACGGCGGAATGCGATACCTGCCATAACAACAAGACCACCGGCAATTACACCAGCTTTGCCGGTACCGCCATCAACCACAGCAAGGCGGGGATCACCAACAACTGCGCCAGCTGCCACAACGGGGCGACCTATGCGGGCAATCAGACGCCCAAGAGCAAGGCCAGCGTGACCGGTCACATCAGCACCACCAAGGACTGCAGCAGCAGCGGCTGCCACGACAAGGCCACCAACGGCCGAACTGCGGCGACCACCGATTGTCCGTCGGCATTCGGTGCCTATCAGTGCTGGGGTGACGGTCTGTATCCGCACACCGAAACCACCGCTTGCGGCAATTGCCATACGGGTCCTGGCGTCTATGGCACGACGGTGCTGACCTCCGGCCACATCCCGGTCAAGACCGGCACCAGTTGCGAGCTCTGCCACATCGTTTCGCTGAACGGCAGCACGTCTCCGGTAATCGCCAAGTACACCGTGTGGAGTTCAGCGGTGATTCAGCATTTCGGCGTCGATACCGCCAGCTGCTCGACCTGCCATGGCGGGACCTACCAGGCGGCGAGCAAGGATTACAACAACATCTTCAGCCAGCCGGCCAACTACGAACCCACCAACAAGGCGACGTTCTTCAAAGGGATCGGGGTCGCCCGGACGGCGGTGAGCCCGGCGCACGTCAGCACGGCCAGCGACTGCCGGACTTGCCACGGGGCGTCGATGACGACCTATGCCGACTGGAAGAACGCGACCTACGACCACCAGGGCGTCACGTCCGGTTGCGCCAATTCCGGCTGTCACGATGGCACCAATGCGGCACCGCGGGCGGGCAAGTCCGCCACGGCGCCGGCGCATCTGGCCACGACGCAGGATTGCTCCCTGTGCCATCTGACGTCGTTTGGCACCGGAGTCAATGCCTACAAGGGCTGGGGCAGCGCGACCATGAAGCACAGCGGCATGAATTTCACCAGCCAGCCGTGCAACAGCTGCCATGCCGACAAGACCATTGCCACGCCGCCGACGTACCGGTTCCAGGGGCCGACGCCGCCGGGCTATATCGAACCGAGCAACACGACCACCAATCATACGGCGACAACCCATCAGGCAACCGCCGGCGCGGATTGCAAGTCGTGCCATCAGGCGTCGATGACGGACTTCAGCAGTTGGGCCGGGGCCGGCTTCGACCATAAGGACAGCACCGACCCGACCGGTTATCGCACCAAGAACTGCAGCGCGTCCGGTTGTCACGATGGCACCAATGCGGCGCCCAAGTCGGGCAAGTCGGCGACGGCCCCGGTTCACGTGCCCACCACCGCAGACTGCTCACAGTGTCACGTTAACGCGCTGTATCCCTCCACCAAGATGTACACCCTGGCGGGCTGGGCTGGAACCAAGTTCAACCACACCACCACGGCCGCGCGTTGCGATACCTGTCACGGCGCTGTCGTCACTTACCAGGGGGGAGTTACGCCCAAGACGATGACGGCGGCCAGCCCCAACCACGTGCCGATCAGCCAGTTGACGGCCGCTCAGAACAACTGCGTGGTGTGCCATGTCCGCCCCGCGGCCGAGCAAACCAGCGGCTATTACAGCGCCTGGAGCGGCGGTATCATGTACCACACCACCATCACCGCGTCGTGCGCGAGCTGCCACGGTGGCGGGAAGACTTATGCCGGCAACCAGCCCAAGACCACGTTGAGCGTTCCCAGCCTGACGCATGTGTCGACGACATCTCCGGCGGTCGCCGATTGCAGTTCCTGCCACGGCGCATCCATTCCGCCCGACAACGGCAGCAATCCGGTGACCTATAAGCCATGGAGCGGTGGCAAGTTCCACAACCGTAGCGGCGTCACCAACGTCACCACCGGATGTGCCGTTTGTCACACCGCGGCTGGGACTACCATCCTGGGGGCGACTGGAATGGTGTTCAAGGATCCCGCCAACGGTGCCGGCCACATTCCCAACCCGGCCAATTTGAGCTGTGAGCGTTGCCACAATGGCAACGCGATGCTGTTCACCACCTGGTCCGGCACCGGCATCGGCATGAGTCACAGCGGCATCACCACCAACTGCAAGAGTTGCCACAACGGCATCTTGGCAATGGGGGCACCGCCGTCCACCAATCCCGGCGGCAGTACCCGGTTCCCGGCGAACATTGCCGCGCCGAGCCATAGCTCCCTAACTTATGTCAACAGTGCGACGTGCGAGAAGTGCCACTTCAACGGGACCAGCACGATCACCGCCTACAGCGGCAGCACCCTGAACTCCAGCTTATGGAAACTTCAGCAGGTGACATGGGATGGCTCGGCGGTGTTCACGCCGCCGGCGGCGACGGCAAATCCGCCAGGGATTGCTCCGATCTGCGGATCCTGGCACCAAGGCACCTCGCCGCTGCCGACCGGCAGTTGCAACGCCTGCCACGCGGCGACCGGGAGTTCGACCAAGACCACCAACACTTGGATGGCTTATGGTCCCCGCAACAACAGTGCCAGTCATGGAGGCGGCCAGTCCTGCGACGCCAACGGGGACTGCCATGGACAGAGCGGTGCGCGGCCTTCGGCCACTCAGTGCAGGGGCAAGGGTTTCCCGAATTAGACGGCTGGTCAGAGGTGTCGATCACGCCGCATCGGCAAGGGTACCCAGGAAAGCGAGGCAGACCTGAAGTAGGCGGCAAGCCCGATGTGGTGCTCTTACAGCATCGCTCTTCAGCGGCGCGCCCGGGAAACTACTTAGAGGATTTGGCGTCTTGCCATAGGGACGCGGATTGCTTTTACCGTATGCGTCGGGGCTCAGAATGGAGGATATCCACGATTCGCTTGGGCCTGCGACTGCATCTCATCGTGCCGGCAGCGGCACACCCGGCGGGAAAACGCGGATTTTCCCGAGGCTCGCCATGGCACGGCGGTAGGTTCGTTCGCGATGGGGGAACGGCACGCGGCCGGCAATGGGAGGTGAGGTAGGTCCCGGAGTCGATGTGGCATGGCTCCGAGACCGTTGCGTGTTAGCTGGCAGTCGGCGGATCGGTTTCCACTGTTGGGTTCTCGTTCCAGATCGGATTGTCCCGGTCTTCCTGTTCCAGTTTCACCTCATCATCCGGATAGATGTGCCAGAACGACTTGTCGATGGCGCCGTCCTGGTAATGGGCGTTCTTGCGACTATGGCCGAACGGGCACCACCAATTTTCCACCAGCTTGACCAGATAGGCGTGCCATTCGAACAGGCCCACGCTGGTGGGGCAGTACCAGGTGCAGTTCAGGATCCAGAACAGCTTGGTTTGGGTGGGGCTGAGGTTGTAGCTGGGCTTCATGGTGATCTGGTTGGCCATGGTGTAGCGAAAGCTCTTGCGGTCCGGCAGGAAGGCCGACAAGGGCTTGACGTTCTGGGCTCCCATCAGCAGCAGGTGCCAATAAGAGATGTAGGCGCTCAGAAACACGAAGGGCAAGGTGAGAATCGGCAGGTAGATGGTGCAGACGCCCCAGAACTGGCGGGCGAAGGAAATGTCGCGGTGATGCTTGCCGATGCACACGCGCTCCATGTGAGGATCGGCGGGACCGCAGTTTTCGCAGGATTTCATCAAGTTTCTCCGGGTTGTTTTAGTGTGGTTCCGGTTTATCCAAGGGACGTGCATTGTCCCTGAGGCGGCCGGCTTCGGCTACTGGAACGAGGTCAGCCGTGGCTTGTGTGCGGTAAGCAGGGTGTTGACGCCGGAGCGGTAGTTCACTTCGATGGCGGCAAAGCCGGCCGTTTCCAGGGTTGCGATGGCCGGTTGCAGACGCATGATGTGGTCTTCGGATTCGTCGCTGAACAGGTGCACGATCCAGGATTCCAGCAAATCCATGCGGCCAAGTTCACAGAACGTCTTGAAATAATGGCGCACTTCGTCCTGGGTGGCGCAAGTGTGCGCTTGGGTATCGTCCAGGGCATAACGGTCGCCGTTCACGAACACCCCGCCGGGCTTGAGTACCCGCGCGATCTCGCCGATGACTTCACGCCGGTAAGGCTCCAGAAAGTTGTGGATGGCATAGCCTGAAGCCACTACATCCTGGCTGGCCGCCGGCAGGGCCTTCAGTCCCGAAAGCGCATCGATTTCCTCCAGCCTCAGCCGGTCTTGCTCCAGCCACTCGGCCAGGTTGGCGCGGGCCTGATCGAGCATGACCGGTTCGCTGTCGATGGCCAGGAGCTGCAGGCCCGGCCGGGCCGAAAGCAGGGCATGGCTGGTGATGCCCGTGCCGCAGCCGATCTCGTAGGCTGTGATCGGCCCATCATGGGGATAAGCCGGACGCCATCCGCCCACATAGTCGGCGACCTTGAGGCTGATCTCCGCCGCGGCTGGACAGATCAGTCGGAGCAGGTCGTATTCGGCTCCGATCAGGCCGGAGAAGAGTCGTTCGTCCCGGATGGCATTCTTCATGTCAAGGTTTGCGGTAGCTGATGCGGTAAAGAGCGCCGGCTTGATCGTCGGACACCAGCAACGAACCGTCGGCCAGTTCCAGAATATCGACCGGCCGGCCCGAGGCGTCGTCGTTGCTGTCCAGCCAGCCTTGGGCGAACACCTCGTCGGCGACCGGCCGACCATTCTGGAACCTCACCAGCACGATGCGGTAACCCTGCGGCTTGCTGCGGTTCCAGGATCCGTGCTGGGCCACGAACAACTGGTCGCGGTAGCTCTGGGGAAACTGAGTGCCCCGGTAGAAGCGAAGGCCCAAGGGCGCCACGTGGGCCGGGAAGGTCCAGACCGGGGCGGTGAAGTCGGAACAGGGCCGTTCCCGCCCGAATTCCGGGTCGGCGATGGTTCCTGCGTGGCAATAGGGATAGCCGAAGTGCAGGCCCGGCCGGTCGATCCGGTTCAACTCCTCCGGCGGCAGGTCGTCGCCGAGCCAGTCGCGGCCGTTGTCGGTGAAGTAGAGTTCACCGGTCTGCGGCTGCCAGTCAAACCCCACGGTATTGCGGATGCCGCGGGCGAAGACCTCGGCATGACTGCCGTCCGGGTCGAGTCGGCGGAGCGATGCATGGATCTCCGGGTCCGGCTTGCAGATGTTGCAGGGCGCACCCACCGGCACATAAAGCTTGCCGTCGGGGCCGGCCCGCAGGTATTTCCATCCGTGATGGCGGTCGTCGGGAAGGTCGCGGTAAACCGGTGTCGGGGCCGGTGGACTTGCGAGTTTGCCGGCGATGCCGGGCAGTTTGACGATCCTGTGATTCTCCGCGATGTAGAGGTCGCCCCTGAAGTAAGCCACCCCGTTGGGCACATTGAGCCCCGACGCGACGGTAAAGACTCGGTCTGCGGCGCCGTCGCCGTTGTCATCGCGAACCGCGTATACCTTGCCTTCGGTCATGGTGCCGACATACACCGTTCCGTCTTCCCCCAGCGCCAGCGAGCGGGCGTTGGGCGTGTGATCGCTGTATAACTCGATGTGGAAGCCGTCCGGCAGCCGGATATTCTGCAGCCGCATGGGCACTTCCCCGGCGCCGCAGGAACTGCAAGCAAGCACCAGAGTCAACGTGCACAAGGCGCGAAATTTACGCCACATAAGCCGTACCGGGAGTCTCGAGTGAAAGGAGCGTTGCCGCGTTGTACCAGGCGTTGCGCTTGATTTTTCGCCCGCCGGCCTCAAATATGGTACCACTCGAACCTACAACCACTGGATAAACACCATGAGAATCCTGCTGTTCCTGTTGACCAATGGCGCCGTGCTGCTCTTGATCAGCATCATCTTCCATTTCCTGGGGCTGGAGCAGGCGCTGCGACGCGGCGGCGTCGGTTTGAACCTCGATAGTCTGCTGATCTATTCGGCGGTGATCGGCATGAGCGGTTCCTTCATCTCGCTGGTGATGTCGAAGTGGATGGCCAAGCAATCCATGGGCGTCTACGTTATCGAGCAGCCTTCCAACACTACCGAGAGCTGGCTGGTGGAAACCGTGCGCCGCCAGGCCCAGGCCGCCGGTATCGGCCTGCCTGAGGTGGGCATCTTCCAGTCCCCGGACCCCAATGCCTTCGCCACCGGCATGAGCAAGAACAGCGCCCTGGTGGCGGTCAGCACCGGTTTGCTCAACTCCATGAGCGCCGATGAGGTTGAAGCCGTGCTGGGGCATGAGATCAGCCACGTCGCCAACGGTGACATGGTCACCCTGGGGTTGATTCAGGGGGTGGTCAACACCTTCGTCATCTTCTTCGCCAAGATCATCGGCTTCTTCGTCGACCGGGTGCTGCTGCGTTCCGGCGACGACGAGCGGGGCGGTTACGGTATCGGCTACTTCATTACCGAGATGGTTGCCCAGATCGTGCTGTCCATCCTCGCCACCATGATCGTCATGTGGTTCTCGCGCTGGCGCGAATTCCGCGCCGATGCCGGCGGGGCGAACCTGGCCGGCCGGGAGAAGATGATCGGCGCCTTGCGCGCTCTGCAACGTGCCCATGACCCGCAGCCCCTTCCAGGGGAAATGGCGGCTTTCGGCATCAACTCGGGCGGCGTGTCCAAGTTGTTCATGAGCCATCCGCCGCTGGAAGAACGCATCGCCGCCCTGCAGGGCATGCGCTGACTGCCCGACGCCCAGCCGCTACGGCGGTGACCCTCGTTTGATGGGGCCGGTCACGGTCCCATCGCCGTCTGGAACGATTTCATCATGACTGATTCAATGCACGCGGCGGCCTGGTTCGCCGAACTGCCACACCTGGGTGTCCTGGAAATCGGCGGTGCCGATGCGGCCAAATTCCTGCAAGGCCAGGCCACCTGCGATGTGCTGGCATTAAACGACGAAACCAGCAGTCTCGGTGCCTTCTGTACCGCCCAGGGGCGGGTGCTGGCGGTTTTTCGGATCTTGCGTGGGGCCGACCGTTTTCAATTGGTCATGCCCCGGGAGTTGATCGAGCCCGTCGCCCGGCGGCTTCGGATGTATGTGCTGCGGTCGGCGGTGACGCTGAACGACGTCAGTGCAGCTTGGATCTGTCTGGGGTTGCGTTGCGCGCCGGCCGATGACCGTGCATGGCTGGGGTTGTCGCGCCGGGGTCAGGTGGTGCGGCAGGAAGGCCGTGCTGTGCTGGACTGGCCTTCGGTCGGATCGGCGAGGGCGTTGGTATTGGTGCCGGGTCAGGGGCTGGACTCGATGCGAGAACAGCTGTTGGCACATGGTCTGATGGCGGCCGATGAGGCTGTTTGGCAACTGGACGACATCCGGGCGGGCATTCCCTCGGTGTCGTCGGCTACTTCGGAAGAGTTCATTCCGCAGATGTTGAACCTGGATTTGCTGGGCGGAATCGGGTTCAAGAAGGGC
>VEPB01000546.1 GCA_012026715.1 Methylococcaceae bacterium
GCGTATTCATTCCTCCCGTAGGAATTGATGACCTTGAAGACCATCAAGAATACGCCGCCTCCCTCAACTCCCCACATCCACAACTTTCGAGCATAACTCTATAAACCATATACTTATACACGTGATTCGATTGAGCCCATCTCCCTTTTCGAGCTGTCTCACAGTATCTCAACACCCACGAGTTTACAGACTTACGGGGTTTTTTATTGCCTCAATCGGTCTCACCGACTAGCATCCAATACCGTCACCGATGACGGTACATCCGGCAGTATGCCGACATCCGGGAAGGTCGATACCGTCAAACCGGAGGAAATGCCGATGCTGCAAGACATTGAGGCCCGCAAGGCCAAACCCAAAGACAAGCCCTACAAGCTCGCCGACGAGAAGGGGCTTTACCCGCTGGTGACGACAACCGGCGGCAAATTGTGGCGCAATCGGCAAAGTCCGAGGGGAAAGCCCGCTCGACAAGCTGGTGGCGAAGCTGGATAGGCTGGATCGAGAGAGAGGAAAGCGAGAGGAATAATAGCCAAAAAACGTCTATGCAAATTCGCCGTGGAACACTGTGAATTTACGTGGACTTTCCGTATGGATTCCGTACGAAAACCAACCAGCTCACACAAATCGATGATTTTATTGGTGGGCGGTGTAGGGTTCGAACCTACGACCCCTGCCGTGTGAAGGCAGTGCTCTCCCGCTGAGCTAACCGCCCGACTGCCGGAAGGCCGACAACGGAGCGCTCCGGCTAGTGGGAATGAACGGCCGAAGCGTGAAGAGTAATAAGATCGCAGGTTGGTGGGCTTATGTCAATCACAGCCAGTAACTGCTTGTATCGCGTAGTCTTGCGGGGCGACTATCGGCGGCCGGCCGAGCGCCAGATCGGCGAGCAGCCGAGCTGAAGCCGGCCCCATCACCAGGCCGTTACGGAAGTGGCCGCAGTTGAAATAGAGGTTTCCGACCGCCGGATGGCGGCCGATGCAAGGAATCCCCTGAGGTGATCCTGGGCGCAATCCCGCCCAATGGCGCTCGATGGAACATTTGCGCAACAGCGGCAACAGGCCGTGGGCAAATCCCGCCAACTGCGCGCCGCCATCGGCAGTCGTGCTCTTGTCGAAGCCGGCATACTCCACGGTGCTACCCGCCAGTATTCGCCCGTCCCGGCGTGGAATCAGGTATTGGCCCTGGTCCAGGACGATGTGGTTGAGCCAGCCCGGTTCGCCATCGAACACCAGCATCTGGCCGCGCACGGGCTGGACCGGCAGGTTAAGTCCGGTCAAGGACGCCAACTGCTCCGACCAGGCTCCGGCGGCTACGACGTAGCAGTCGGCGCGGAACCGACCCTGTTCCGTCTCCACGGCGCGCACCCGACCGTCTGCGATGTCGATGTAACGAACCGGGTGCTGCGCCAGCACCTTGACCCCGCTGAGTTCCACATCGCGCAACAGCGCTGCCAACAACCGCGGATTGCGGATGTGGGCGACGTGCGGCAGCAGCACGGCCTCGCCTTGCTCCCACAGATTCGGTTCGGCAACGACAGCAGCGGCAGCGTCGAGGCATTGGACCTTCAATCCATGCTTCACCCCCCAAGCTTCGATCGCCTGACGATCCTGCGGCGAGACGCGTAACAGCATGCCGCTCGGCTGCCACTCGGGATCGATACCCGAAGATTCCTGGAGTTGTCTTGCGAGATCTGGGTAAACCCGCTGACTCCAACTGCATAGTCGGGTGATCGGCTCAGGAACCTGCCAGGGATTGATGGGGGAAAGGATGCCGCCGCCGGCCCACGAGGATTCCCGCCCCGGCGACTGACGTTCCAGCACAGTGACCGAGACCCCCGCAGCCCGCAGTTCGCGTGCTGTCAGCAAGCCGATCACCCCGCCGCCGACGATGACGACATCCATCGGCTCAGCGACCGCTCAGAAAGGAGTGGAGCATTTCAGGAGCAACCAGAGACCCTAGAGCGGGCGCATCGAGGGTATCGCCTCATTGTCCGTCGGCGCCGGCTGACCATGATTGGTGCCTGGGATGGTCTGACGGAGCCGGGCCTCGAGCCGATCCAGGGCCTTTTCCAGAGACGTGTCCATGACCACGATGTTGCCCATGGACAGAATGACCCGCGCCAGTTCCGGGATCTTGGTGCTGGCGGTGGAGACGATGTAGACCGGCTGCACGTAAAGCAGCGAGCGGCCGATGGGCAGCATGATCATCCTGCCCCGCTGCACGTGGGAGCCCTTCTGGTCCCACAGGGCGAACAGCCGGGCGATTTCCGGGTCCTGGTCGATCAGCGCGCTGACCTGGGACGGACCGTTCACCTGAACGTCGCGGCTGAACTTGTAGACCGCGATCTTGGGACTGTAAGGCAGCCCGGTGACGCCCGCCTTGAGGGAACCGGCCACGCCGATCATGCTCAGATTGTTGCGGCCCACTGGTGTCATCGCGTTGAGCAGAACGAAGTCCTGCATTTCCTCCGCCCCCTCCAGGTAGGTGGTGAAGTAATAGGGCTTCATCGGGTTGTTATCGACCTTGGCGACATCCCAGGTTTCGGCCTGTTGGTAAAACAGCGCGGGGTCGGTTTGATGATACTTGGCGTAGATGCCCATCTGCACGCCGAAGACGTCACGGGGGTAGCGCAACTGCTCGCGAAGCAGCGGCGGCAGCGTGGCGATGTCCTTGAACACTCCCGGATAGGCCTTGCTGTAGCCGAGGATGATGGAGTCGCTGGGATCGGACACGTAATAATCCACCGTGCCGTCGAAGGCATCCACCACCACCTTCACCGAATTGCGGATGTAGTTGAACTTATGAGCTTCTTCCTTGCCATCGACTCCGGCGAAGGTGAAATGGGTGGGCTTGGAGGCCGGATACCAGTTGGAGGTGGTATAGGCATCCTGAACCCAATAAATGTGGCGCGGCGTGACCACGATGTAAGGATCGCGATCCAGCGCCAAAAACGGCGTCAGGGTCTTGATGCGTTCGACGATGTTGCGGCGGAACAGGAGCTTGCTGTTGTCGTCGATGTTGATGGAGAAAAACAGCTTCTCATCGCGAAAATAGATGGCACACAGCAGCCGGCGGAACAGGGAGGAGATCGGCACTCCGTCGCGACCGGTGTAGTTCTGGCTGGAATCCATGTCGAAGCTGGAGATGTCGACAATATTGAGCCGATTGGGAACCACCGCATAGCCCAGTTGCTCAGTGCCGAAATAGATATCCGGTTTCTCCACCGTCATCCCGACGCTGGATTGTAGATTGAGATCGCGCAGGAACCACTCCATGGGCAGGTCGGCCTTCTGCGAAGCCGGGGTCACCACCGCGCCGAAACCGTGGGTGTAGCGCAAGTGGGTGTTCTCCCAGTTCTGCGCCTCCTTGGGCAGTTTGCCGATGTTGATCTCGCGCGCCGCCAGGTTCACCTGTTCGGTGACGCCATTGAGGCTGTAGCGGCCGACATCGACATCGGTGAAGCGGTAGTAGGGTCGGATGCCCTGCAACTGCTGGTAGACATCGTCCAGGTATTCCGGATCCCAAATCGGGATGTTGTGGAGATTCTCGCGGGTGTGGGGATCAATCAGGTCGGCCCCGGCGGTCGCCGTCAGCGGTATGGTCTTGACTTGATCCAAGCCGTAGGCAGACAACGTGGCCTTGATATTGTTGTTCATGAAATCGCGTTCGACCGCCACCGGGTTGGGCTTCACCACGAAGCGGTCGAGCATCTGCTGCGGAAACTGCCAATGCCGCATGGCCCAGGTGATGAAAAACAACACCAAAAACGCAGCCATCCCGTTGAAAGCCTTGCCGTTGTAAACCCAGGCGATGCAGCAGGTGGCCGCGGCCAGCAGCCAGACCACCAGCATCCACAGCAGCGGGTTGACGTAGCGCATCTCCACGAACCCCGGCCCGAAGAAGACCGGCTCGTGCGCACCGACGTACAGCAGGTTGTGGCGCTCCAGCAGAAAGCCCCAGGCCAGGAAGAAGGCGGTGACGAAGATCAGAAAGGCCAGGTGCAAGCGCGCCCCCACCGGCCACTCCTTGCGCTCCACGGGCAGCAACTGGTGCTCGATCCAGTACAGGACCCACACCGCCACCAGCAAAATCACCGCGGTGGCCAGCAGCTCGCTGTATATCAGCTCCAACAGCGGCAGCTGCAGCAGATAAAAGCTGACGTCTTCGCCGTAAACCGGGTCCATCACCCCCGATGCGGGCCCGAAGAAGAACAGCAGGGCTTGCTCCCACTGGGTATAGAACGGCGCCGCAATGGTCACCGCCAAAATCAGCGACAGCGGCACATAGACCTTCATGGAGCCGGTCTGGAACAGGCTCAGCAGGTTGCGATAGCGGGCGCCGTCGCTGCGGGTGAGCTCGGAGAACGCCGACTGGTCGACCCCCAGATAGCGGGAGGCGGCCCAGAAATGCAGGAAGAAGATGCCGAAGAAAAAGATGGTGACGCCGCCGGAGAAGATATAGCGGTATAACACCCGCAGCCAGAAATACCCGCCAAAATCCAGCGAACTGAACCACCAGAAATCCACCAGGAAATTGGTCAGGGCAATACCCAGCGCCAGAGCGATCAGAGCCAGCGCCCCCAGCGCCACGGCGGAGATCGTCAGGAGGTCTTTCCAATTTCGCATAGTTTCCTCTTCGTCAAGAAGGCTGATACCGGGGATAAACAATCAGGCTGGAGAGGCGGACGGCCTATCCAAATCATAACCTGTCTGGCCGCAAACCAGTAGCCGCGCCAGGGATTCACAAAGCGCCGGCGATGCCCGACAATGGCGCGTTTCGAACAGCCGCCCGTTCATTTTCGCCCGGCATTCCAGGCCGTTAGGGAAATCTGACGGCCGCACCGGGATCCGCCGCCGGGGGAACTGCCGGTGAACTACACTGCTGGCGCGCCGGGGACTCGGCAACTTCGGCTGATCCCGAACCCCCTCACTCAACCATCACGAGGAATGCCCTGTGGAAAAACCATTCATTCTGCACATGTTCACCCCCGAGAAGAATCCCAGCCCGTTCGACGTGAACATGGCTCTGGATGCCGGCTGGCTCTCGACCATTCCCTACACCCAGCTGGAATTGAGCGAGATCACGGGGCTGGTGCAGGACGTGGTGTTCTCCCGCAGCGCCTCCGGCGTCAAACGCACCGGCATCTTCATCGGCGGCCGCGACGTCAAGGCGGCCATCGACATGTTGCGGGCCGCCCAGAAATCCATGGTGCCACCCTTCGAGGTTTCGGTGTTCGCCGATCCCAGCGGCGCTTTCACCACGGCCGCTGCCATGGTGGCCATGGTGGAACGGGAGCTGGAGAAGAATCACGGCACCAGCCTGCACGGCAAGAACGTGCTGGCCCTGGGCGGCACCGGCCCGGTCGGGCAGATCGCCGCGGTGCTGGCAGCCCAGGCCGGCGCCAACGTCAAGATCGTCGGCCGCCAGCTGGAAAAGGCCCAGAATATTGCCGCCCAGTGCAACGCCGACTACGGCAGTGGCGCCACCCACATCCAGGGCGCGGCCGATGCGGACAAGCCGGAGATGATCAAGACCGCCGACGTGGTGTTCGCCACCGCCGCGGCCGGCATCGAAGTGCTGAGCGCCGCCCTGGTCGCTTCGGCGCCACAGCTGAAGGTCGCGGCGGACGTCAACGCCGTCCCGCCGGCCGGGATCGCCGGCCTGGATGCGTTCCACAAGGGCACCCCCATTGCCGGCTCCAACAGCGGCGCGGTCGGCATTGGCGCCCTGGCGATCGGCAACGTCAAATACCAGACCCAGAACCAGCTGCTGAACCA
>VEPB01000344.1 GCA_012026715.1 Methylococcaceae bacterium
GAACGGCGAACCGATGGCCAGCACCCACTCGCCGACGCCGATCCGGCCGGGATCGCCCAGTTTCACGGTGGGCAGATCCTTCGCGTCAATCTTCAGCACGGCGGTGTCGGTCGGCTTGTCGACGCCGATCACCTTAGCCTTGAACTCCCGCTTGTCCGTCAGCTTCACGGTGACGTCGGAAGCGCCGTCGACGACATGGGCGTTGGTGATCACCACACCGTCATCGCGAACAATGAATCCCGAGCCCATGCCTTGCACCGGCATGCCACCCGGCGGCATCTGCGGCTGGAATTGCCGGAAGAATTGCTGGAACGGGTCGTTGGGGTCGAATTCAGGCAGGCCCCGGTCGGCGATCTGACGGGTACCGCTGACGCTGATGTTGGCGACCGCTGGACCGTTCTGGGCGACGATGGCCTCGAAATTCGGTAGGGCCATCGCCACGCCGGGTGACGAAGACGACGCAGCCACTTGATTCGGCGCCACGTTGGCGGTCGCCGGCGCAACGACTGGCTTGCCAACGTAGGCATAACTCGCCGTCAGCCCGCCGATGACGGCAGTCGCAATAATCGTCTGTTTTAGAAGCTTCGGACTCATGTTGTTCTCCAAATCGATCGGAACCACGTTAGGTTTCGCGGTGGATACAACAATAAAATGAAGTGATTAACGCTGACTTAACCGTCCGCCAAGGAATTTTTCGTTAGACTGGAAATGGCCAATGACGGAACGATTAAGGTCAAGAAAATGGAATTCCTGCAGGCGCAGAAAAATGACAGGTTGGTTGGCTGCTAGCCGCTGATATGGCGGTCGGTGGGCTGTTTGCGCTGACGAGAGGATTCAGATGGTCTTTGGGCTCATGCCGACCAAAACTTGCCCGTGGCACCCCTTGACCAGGAATGGCAGGTAACGATTTGGTGCCGACGTTGGGCGCCGATGGTCGAGTGGGAAGTCCTCGGTCTTATGTGGAGCGCTACATAAGGCCGATGATTTGACGTCCCTGGACGGCGATCGAACGTCAGCTACCTAGGTCCTACGGCCATTCGGACGTCTGATTCGCAAGTAGCCTGATGGCATCCTTCAGCGCACGGTGCGACCTATGCGTTCGATCTCGCCAAATATGCCCGGCGACCGCCCTCCTGAAACGGTCCAATACACGAACGTTCCGGACGGCGCGCCACGTCGTTCATGCGCCATCCCAGGGGGAAGCGGGTGAAACCGCCCGCTCAACGGAAGACAAACGGAAGACAGTTAGAATACGGTAGGTCGACGGAATCCATGTTCGCGCGGGTCGATTCGCGGCGAGCGGCACCCAAAGTCCGCGAACATATTCATACGACTGGCACGTTTCGAGGTCGGTATGCCTCTTGGGAATAAATCCGAACGGGAGGTTCTCCGCCAAAGGAAGAAAACAAACGAACAGCAGGGAAGGGCGGGGACTTTAAGGCGCGGCGAGGGTCTCTTGAACTGTACGGCAAATGGCCGTATACTATCCGGCAGGAGGACAACCCGATGCCCACAGCCACCCCAACCGCCCGACTCGAAGCCCGGATTCCCACCGATCTGCATGCGTTGCTCAAGCGCGCCGCTGAACTTCAGGGGCGGACCATGACCGATTTTGTCATTGCCGCCGTGCAAGAGGCTGCGCAGCGCGCCGTCGAGGAGTCCGACGTCATTCGTCTGTCATTGGCCGACCAGGAATGCTTTGCCCAGGCGCTGCTCGCTCCGCCGGCGCCGGCGCCGGCCTTGAAACGCGCTTTCGCCCGTCGCAAGAAGCTGCTGCGCGCCGAATGAGTCGGGCGTCGTTCCTCATTTCGCCACTCGATGCCGCGCATGACCGCACTCAGTTCGGCAGTGGTTCCGAACCGCTAGACCGGTACTTGCGAGAAAACGTCGCTCAAGACATTCGTCGCCGGGTCGCCGCTTGTTTCGTGGCGCTGACTGATGAGCAGCGTATCGCGGGGTATTTCACCCTGGCCTCGGCCAGCCTGCTGTTGGCCGATCTTCCGGCCAGTACCGCCAAGAAGCTCCCCCGCTACCCCACGGTGCCCGCGGTGCGGATGGGGCGCCTGGCTGTGGATCAGGCCTTCCAGGGGCAAGGTTTAGGCGGTGCGTTGCTGGCCGATGCCTTCGACCGTGCCATCCGCTCGGAGATTGCCGCCTACGCCTTGATGGTCGACGCCAAAAACGGCGAAGCGGTGGCCTTTTATCGCCATCACGGCTTCATCGCTTTACCTGAAGCACCGTTCACGCTGTTCCTGCCGCTGGCGACCGCCGTGACCGGCCGTCGCGGCGGTTAGGAAAAGGACCGATAAGGGGTCAATGGTGGACTACGGACTACCCTTCCTCAGCGACCCAAGATCAGGATGCTGGCGAGGGCCGGGTATCATGCGGATCGCGCTCCAACGCATCCAACGACTGACCCGGTGCGCGACAAGCTCCGCGGTTCAGGGCGGGGAAGGATAGCGCGGACGGCGTAGCCGTCCTTGGGTTTCAGTGTGGTGTCTGCTGTTGTTCAATGTACTGGCGCATGATGGAAATCGGCGCACCGCCACAACTTGAGGCGAAGTACGATGGCGACCACAGAACGCCCTTCCAGTAGCGCTTCTGGATGTCGGGCCGCTCCTTGCGCAGCAGGCGGCTGGAAACGCCCTTGAGGCTGTTCACAAGATTGGAGACGGCCACTTTCGGCGGATACTCAACCAGCAAGTGAACGTGATCGTCCTCGCCGTTCATCTCGATCAGTTGCGCCTCGAAGTCGGCGCAGGTCTTGGCGAAGATGATGCGCAGCCGGTCGAGGGCGTCGCCATCGAACACGCTGCGGCGGTATTTCGCCACAAAGACCAAGTGGACATGCATCATAAAAACGCAGTGCCGTCCATGCCTAATATCGTTTTGATCACTCATAGACCAAGAGTATGATTGGGTCATGCTACGACTTCAAGCCTACAAATACGAACTGATGCCAGACGGCCAGCAAGAGCGGCATATGCGCCGCTTTGCTGGCTCGTGCCGGTTCGTATTCAACAAAGCATTGGCGTTGCAGAAGGAACGCTACGAGCCAGGCGAGAAGAAGATCGGCTATGCTGGGTTGTGCAAGCTGCTCACCGAGTGGCGCAATAATGGGGAAACGGCATGGCTGGCGGATGCGCCCGTTCACCCGCTGCAACAGAAGCTCAAGGATTTGGAGC
Organism: Methylococcaceae bacterium; assembly: GCA_012026715.1. Classification (GTDB taxonomy): domain Bacteria; phylum Pseudomonadota; class Gammaproteobacteria; order Methylococcales; family Methylococcaceae; genus VEPB01. The sequence goes on from VEPB01000344.1 coordinate 3,186, forward strand.
GGGCCTACAGCAACTTCGTCGCCAAGCGAGCCGACTACCCACGTTTCAAGAAGAAGGGCCAGTCCGACAGCTTCCGCTATCCCGATCCGAAGCAGATCAAGCTCGATCAGGCCAATAACCGCCTGTTCCTGCCCAAACTCGGCTGGCTGCGCTACCGCAACAGCCGGGATGTGTTAGGGACGGTGAAAAACGTCACCGTCAGCCAATCCTGTGGCAAGTGGTACGTTTCGATTCAGACTGAGCGTGAAGTCGCACAGCCTGTCCCGCAAGGTGGCGCGGTCGGCATCGACATGGGCATTGCCCGGTTTGCCACGCTCTCCGATGGCACATTCTACGCGCCGCTCAACAGCTTCAAGCGGCATGAAACCGCCCTGCGCAAGGCGCAGGAGGCGATGAGTCGCAAGTCTAAGTTCAGCAACAACTGGAAGAAGGCGAAAGCCCGCGTCCAGCGCATTCATTCCCGCATTGGCAACACCCGCCGGGACTTCCTGCACAAGACCTCAACCACGATCAGCCAAAACCACGCGATGGTGTGTATCGAGGACTTGCAGGTGAGGACCATGTCCAAGTCGGCGGCAGGCAGTACCGAGAAACCGGGGAAGAGCGTTCGGGCCAAGTCCGGCCTGAACAAAGCCATCCTCGATCAGGGCTGGTTTGAGTTCCGCCGCCAGTTGGACTACAAGCTGGCGTGGAACGGCGGGTATCTCATCGCCGTGCCGCCGCAGAACACAAGCCGCACCTGCCCGTATTGCGGTCATGCGTCGGCAGCCAACCGGCAGAGTCAAGCCCGGTTCGAGTGCGTGGAATGTGGTTTCGAGGAAAACGCCGATGTAGTCGGCGCGATCAATGTTCTCAGGGCGGGACACGCCCGTTGCGCCTGTGAAGTGAGCGGTGAGGTCATGCCGCCAGCAGCAGGAACCCACCGAAGCGACTCAGGGGCGGCTCAATGCCGCGCCTGAGCGCCGCAGGAATCTCCGGCCTTCAGGCCGGGGAGGATGTCAATGAAAGAGGAAGAAAACCTTAAAATAAGGCGCCGTGAGGTGTCCAAGAGCGAATTGGTGTCTCACCTTTGGAAGTGAAGTATGTATGGCGACACTCTCGCTAATGTCAAAGATCGCCCCAGGTAGGGAGTGACAATTCGAGTTTTCCGAAGCGGTCATTGGAGGCTGATCAGCTGCTATTGGTCACGAGTGACTGATGCGGCCGATTATGCACACTGCTCGATTATGTGGAGCGTCACGGGTGGAATGCTGCGAACACCGTGTGAGGCCTGGTTTTTGCCGCGGTGATGTAACCGAGCGCTCGACATAATTTCTGCGGTCGTCTGGCATGATGATTCAGTTCAGGAGGTCGCCATGACAGCTGCACAGGCAGGGAACGGGGCGTGTAGAAGGCGGTTCATAAGTCTGCCCAGCCCTTTCATTTATCGGCGCGCTGTGATATCAATTTCGACAGTCACGTTCCGTTCTGTCGGAACCTGATGAGGTAGCTGGCCTCGCAAAACAAACAGCCTATGAAAGAACCGTGACCGCTTCGGCGGGCGCGGCTATGCCTCAACCCGATCGGGGGAAACCTCCCCGACTCGGGGGTTCCCTCCGATTTTTGTTGGAGGGAGTCACCATGATCCGCAAGTACAACCGCTCTCCGCCGGAGACGGGACCAGGCATCTGCCCGGTGCAGCTCGACTTGTTTACGGACATCTTTGAGCTCGCCGACCACCCACAATCCATCGAAGACGCGTTGTCTTGGACAGACCTGGAAATCCAGGATCTCCGGGACCGGCTGCTTCTGGATGCCATTGACGGCGTGGCTGATCGTCGCCGCGGTGCCGAGACCCGAGCCGAATTGCTCGCCTGGGTTACGGCCGATGAAATCAAGCCGTTCTCGTTTACCGTTTGCTGTCTCGATACGGGCATCGATCCGGATGAACTTCGAGACATGCTACTTGCCAGGCCGGAAATTCGGCCGCTCAGGCGAGCAGCGTAAATCACAGATCAGCTGGGGTCTCAATTCCAGCAATTCTTCAACCCTACCGGGGACGTCATCCCTGGGGGGAGGCGTTTCCGGTTCAATTTCGGAGATAACCATGTCCGATAAGTCCTGAGTTATGGTCAAATCTTGTGTATGCGGATTTGATCAGGCGGCGATTTTCTCGACGTCTTCCCGTACTCCATCCTTGAAGACAACACCCTCGATAATC
>VEPB01000391.1 GCA_012026715.1 Methylococcaceae bacterium
ACACCAGCGTCGCTTCGCTCCGACCGCCCCGGCCGAATGCGCGTGGAATGGGTGGCCGAATCACGGTGGATTCGGTGGCCGAATGGCGTGGAATACGCACATTACCGTCCAAGAAAGGATGGATGGTCTCGAACTGGGCATGAACGAGGGAAATCTTCACGAGCGGAGGAAGCGCGCACGATGGCTCGTGGATGAATCGCTCCATGTGGGCCAGTAGTTCCGCCACCCGATCTGGCGGCGGCGGCACGAAAACGGCGTTGCCTGGGCGCGTCCCGCCAATCCAATTTTGTGACCGTCTCAACTCGCCGGGCTGCTTTCCGGAGCCTCGAGCACCGTCAATCAGCAACCTGTGAGCATCGCACAGCAGCCGAACGCTGATCGGTAGGCCATTGGGGTTACGCAGATTGTCTCGTACCAAGCGGAAGGCACGCAGATAGTTGGTGACTTCCTTTCTGCGTCGCCCATGAATATCGGATCGGGTCTTCATTTAGCAGAAACTCCCTCATCTGATCCTGTTTGACCTGGTCTGCTCGGAAGAAAATGTTACGCAGATCCTGATCGACGGAATCCGTCGTAGCGCCGCGCTCGACTGCCTTGCCGTACCACTCACTACCGAGTTTGAAATTGCCAGTCTCCATGTGAATTGCACCGAGAAGTGTGCAGGGGCGATAGTCATCAGGCCTGAAGAAATGTGCTTTCTCACCGAGGCGCAAACCCTCTTCCCATTGATTCAGGTCGCGCATGACTCCGCCGCGAGTCGTACAGATGGCTGATCTAAGCTTCGGCGATTTCTGATTTTCGACATTTATTGTACTAAGCAAGGCATCAGCGTCTCCTGCTTGTCCACACTTGCGGTAATGGCCGCTGGCATTGACAGCCATCCATGGATCGCGTGTCTTTCCATATTCACTCGCGAAAAATTCCGCTTCAAGCTGGTGGTAGGCGGCTCGCAAGGTATCCGAAAAATATTCCTCGCCAACTGTAGAAAGCCACACGAAATCGTCCTGACCCAAGCGCTGGCCAGCATCTACGATTTTCAAAATCCGCATCAACGGGCCGAAGCAGTGTTGTTCAACGAAGGTATCGATATCGAATTTTTCGCGTAGATCCCGATTCTTCATTTTAGCGATGTACTTGGGATCGCTCTCTCTAGCCAACCGTACTGCTTTAGCCCGTGCATCGGCTAACTTCATTTTCTCCTGCATTGCAGCGTCACGGGCACGCTTTTCCGCTTCTTTAGCCAGTCTCGCGGCATTAGCCGCCGCTACCCGAATTGCGCGTTCGGCAATCGCTGCCTCGCGAAATCTGTCATAGGGCAATGCACCAGTTGCCAGTTGCGATAACGATTCGAGCCCCTGCTGTTGCAAAAAGGCTAAAGAAAGGCGGGTTAGCGGTTTACCACACCAGAGGCAATCCAGGATGTTCTGAAGCCGCGCGCTGGGAACAGTCGCTCCCGGTAAGTCATCAACGCAGTAGTAATTGGCAATGTCACGATACGTTGAGTTAGGCACAGAAATCTCGCTTCAATGAGGCATCGGGGCAATCATTTGGGCTTACTGGAGGTTGCCACCCAGTGATGATTGTCCCTAATTCGCCAAATCGTAGTTGGTCCAGCTAGCTCGGGCTAGTGAAACCGAAAGAATGGGATCATGCGCATTCAAGCACCACAACTTTCCATGGCTCAAACGAAGGTGGCATTCCGGCCCGGAATTTCGCACAGGCTGACACTATGCTGGTAACGCAAGTGCCCGGATGGCAGAGAACTCACCTCCGTATCTTCCCTTTCTCGAACGTTCGAAACTGTAGGTTACCTTCGATCTGGCATGAGCATAAATTCAATTCTCTGTCGTCCGAACCTACCAACCACTGCTAACAACCCTACGCCTACAAACCCGCATGAATGCTAGGTGCTGTCCGTTGTACGCTCAACGCTCGAACAGAGAATAGAGAAGAATGTGGGCCGGAAAATGGCCGAATTGACGGGGAGGTGTCAGAAGGCGCTCAACGCTGCAAATCACGGAACCGCGCCACGACTGGGGATAACGGAGGGCACAAAAAAACCAGAGAAAAATCTCTGGCTTGTTGTTTGGTCGCCGAACGGCGACCAAGGCCCGACCGGCCCTCCGGTGCCGGCGTAAATCTTGATCGGAACCGAAGGAACCGGCAGCCCGGCCATGAAGTCGGTCCAAGCCAACAGTTGTCCCATTTCCCCGTTCAGCCAGCGGTATAGCCGCCAGGACACCAGCCGCCGTGCGGCACGGCAGGCGCAGGCCGGAGGCGCCAGAAAAAAGCAGGCGCGCGGCGGAACCGCCACTTGCGGCGAGACTCCCCGAATCAGCACGCTACCCAGCGAGTGGCCGACGAGGATGTAGGGCCGGTCCCCGATCCGCTCGATGCGCGACCGCAACCGCCGGCAGCAGCCATTCCAGGTCTCAAAGGTGGCTGAATAGCCGAAGATATCAACCTGCATACCCGCCGTCTTTAGACGTCTGGCCAGGACCAGCATGGAAAGGGGGGTACGACCCATGCCATGGATGAGAAGGGCGTGCATCCTTACTCCAGAAGTGGTTTTCGCCAAGCGATGACGTAGGCTATCAACTGAAAACGGCACGGGCCAGCGCCCGGCCGGTTATGGCAAACTATCGCCATGTATTTGGAGCATTTCAATCTCACCAGCCGACCGTTCACCATCGCGCCCAACCCGCGCTTCATCTACCTGAGCCCGCAACACCGCGAAGCGCTGGCGCATCTGCTGTATGGCGTCCAGGTGGGCGGCGGATTCGTGGTGCTGACCGGCGAAGTGGGCACCGGCAAGACCACTCTGTGCCGTTGCCTGATGGAACAGCTGCCCGACGATGTCGACATGGCATTGGTCTTCAACCCCCGGCTCAGTGCCCGGGAACTGCTGGCCACCATCTGCGACGAGTTGCATATCGCCCACGCCGGCGCACTCGCCAGCATCAAGGTGCTGATCGATCGGCTCAACCACCACCTGCTGGAAGCCCACGCGGCGGGGCGCCGCACCGTGGTGCTGATCGATGAGGCGCAGAATCTGCGGCGCGATGTGCTGGAACAGGTACGCCTGCTCACCAACCTGGAAACTAACGAGAGCAAGCTGCTGCAGATCATGCTGGTGGGCCAGCCGGAGCTGCGCGACATGCTGGCGGACAAAAAGCTGCGCCAGCTCTCGCAGCGAGTCACCGCGCGCTTTCACCTCGAACCCCTGTCCTTCGACACCACCCGTCAATACATCCACCATCGGCTGCAGGTCAGCGGCGCCCACGGCAACATTTTTTCCGCCGGCGCGATCGCCCGGGGCCATTGTTATTCCAGAGGCATCCCGCGGCTCATCAACCTGATTTGCGACCGGGCACTGCTGGGCGCCTATACCCTGGGCCGCATCGACGTCACTCCGGCCATCGTCAACAAGGCAGCCCGCGAAATCCTGGCTCGTCCGAAAAAATCCATCCGGGTACGGCCGGCATTCCGCGCACTCGCTGCCGGCGCCGCCCTGTTGGGCATCGTCGTCGCGGTGGGCGGCTGGGAAATGTTGGCGGATGCCCCCCGTTCCTGGATTCCTCATTGGCAAGAAACCATCCCGCCTCCTCCGGAAACCTCCGCCCCTCCGACTGCCGCGACGAACTTCACGGCCGCCAACGCCCAACCGGAAAGCGCGGCTCAACATCCGGTCCCATCGCC
>VEPB01000420.1 GCA_012026715.1 Methylococcaceae bacterium
AGACGTGTTTTCCCACATCCTCAACAACGCCGACCGCCACCGCCATCCCGGCAGCGTCATTCGCCTGGAGCTGGAAGTCGGCGACATCAACGCCACCGTCCACATCCACAACAGCGGCCCGCCGATACGGGCGGAGTTGCTGGACAAGGTCTTCGAATACGGCGTCTCCGACCAGCCCGGCGGCAGCCACAACGGCCAGCGCGGCCAGGGGCTGTTCGTCGCCAAGACATACCTGGGGAAAATGGGCGGAACCATCGCTGCGAGCAACACGAAGGACGGCGTTTGTTTCAGCCTTAATCTGCAGAGGGTGAACTAGGCGAACCCCCGCGGGCGCTGCCATTCCACGTCGCCTCAGCGGAGTCGACGCTCCCCGGCTTCCCCCGATATACTTGTGCGCTTTCCTCGAACGACACGGCACTCCTGTGGCCACCGACAACCTTCCCCAACGCGACGTTTCCACCTTCCAGGGCCTGATCCTGGCCTTGCAGGATTACTGGGCCGCCCAGGGCTGCGTCATCATGCAGCCACTCGACATGGAGGTGGGCGCCGGCACCTTCCATCCCAGCACCTTCCTCCGGTCCATCGGCCCGGAGCCGTGGAACGTCGCCTACGTCCAACCCTCGCGCCGCCCCACCGACGGCCGTTATGGGGAGAACCCCAACCGGCTCCAGCACTATTACCAGTATCAGGTGCTGATGAAACCCTCCCCCGCCGACTTCCAGGAGCTCTACCTGGGATCGCTGCGGACCCTGGGCTTCGACCTGCTGGAGCACGACATCCGCTTTGTCGAGGACAACTGGGAGTCGCCCACCCTGGGGGCCTGGGGCCTGGGGTGGGAAGTGTGGCTGAACGGCATGGAAGTGACCCAGTTCACCTATTTTCAGCAGGTGGGCGGCATCGACTGCCGGCCGGTGAGCGGCGAGATCACCTATGGCCTCGAGCGCATCGCCATGTATCTGCAAGGCAAGGAGTCGGTGTTCGATCTGGTGTGGACCCGCGGCCCCCAGGGTGTGGTGACCTACGGCGACGTCTACCACCAGAACGAGGTGGAGATGTCGGCCTTCAACTTCGAGCACGCCAACACCGCCTTCCTCTTTCAGTGCTTCGATACCTACGAACAGGAATGCCAGCAATTGATCGAACGTAACCTGCCTCTGCCCGCCTATGAAATGGTGCTGAAGGCCTCCCATTCCTTCAACCTGCTGGCCGCCCGCCGCGCCATCTCGGTGACCGAGCGCCAGCGCTACATCCTGCGGGTGCGCCAACTGGCCAAGGCGGTGGCGGAAGCCTATTACGCCCGCCGCGAGAGCCTGGGCTTCCCCATGCTGAACACTGCGGAGGCCAGCCATGGCTGAAACCCGCGACCTGCTGTTCGAACTGGGCACCGAGGAACTGCCGCCCAAATCGCTCCTCACCCTGAGCCGCTCACTGACCGCCGGCATCGTGGCGGGCCTGGACAAGGCCGGCCTTGGCCACGGCGAAGTGAAATCCTATGCCACCCCGCGCCGCTTGGCGGTGCTGGTGTCCGCCCTGCAGACGGCGCAGCCGGACCAGACCGTGGAACGGCGGGGGCCGGCCAAGAATGCCGCTTATCAGGCCGACGGCAGCCTCAGCAAGGCGGCGGAAGGCTTCCTCCGCAGCTGCAACGCCACCGCCGCCGACCTCATTACCCTTAGCACCGACAAGGGCGAATGGCTGTGCGTGCGGCAACAGGTTAAGGGCGCGCCGACGGCGAGCCTGGTTCCCGACATCATCCGCCAGAGCCTGGCGGGGCTGCCCATCGCCAAGCGCATGCGCTGGGGTGCCGGCACCGCCGAGTTCGTGCGGCCGGCCCACTGGGTGGTGCTGCTGTTCGGCGAAGAGGTTATCGACACGGAGATTTTGGGCATCGCCACCGGCCGCATCAGCCGCGGCCATCGCTTCCATGGTGTCGGCACCCTCAGCGTCGCCAATCCGTCCGGCTACGCGGCGGCGCTGCGGGAACAGGGCTACGTGATCGCCGATTTCGAAGAGCGCAAGCAACAAATCCGCACCTCGGCCGAACGAGCGGCCGGCACCGTGGGCGGCATCGCCCACATCGAGCCGGACCTGCTGGACGAGGTCGCTTCCCTGGTGGAATGGCCGGTGCCGGTGCTGGGGGGCTTTGAAGAGCGTTTCTCGGTGCTGCCGGGGGAGGTGCTGATCACCACCATGCAGGAAAACCAGAAATACTTTCCGGTGAAGAACACGGCCGGCCAGTTGCTGCCCCATTTCATCACCTTCAGCAACGTCGACAGCTCCCGTCCCGACACGGTGCGGCAAGGCAACGAACGGGTGGTGCGACCGCGACTGGCGGACGCCGAGTTCTTCTGGAACCAGGACCGCAAGCAGACCCTGGAAGCGCGGGTGCCCAAGCTGGCCGACATCACCTTCCAGAAGACCCTGGGCTCGCTCCTGGACAAGACCCGCCGGGTGCAGTTCATGGCCAGCGCCATCGCCGAGCGGCTCAATGTCGCCCCGGCCTGGGCCGAGCGGGCGGCGCTCTTGGCCAAGGCCGACCTGCTCACCGAAATTGTGGGCGAGTTCACCAACCTGCAGGGCACCATGGGGCGTTATTACGCTTCCGCGGAAGGGGAGCCCGACCAGATCGCCGCCGCCATCGAGGAACAATACCTGCCCAAGGTCTCCGGCGGTCCGCTGCCTCAGACCCAAACCGGCCGCATCCTGGCCCTGGCCGAGAAACTCGACACCCTGGTCGGCATCTTCAGCGCCGGCCTGCTCCCCACCGGCGACAAGGACCCTTACGCGCTGCGCCGCGCTGCCTTGGGCGCGATCCGGCTGATCGTGGAACTGGAATTGGACCTGGACCTGATGGAGTTGCTGGATCTGGCGGCGGGCAAGCTCAGCCATGAGTTCGCCCGCACCGCCACGGTGAAGGCGGTGTTCGACTTCATCGTCGAGCGCTTCCGCGGCTACAGCCTGGACCGGGGCTACCAGCACGACGAGTTCGACGCGGTGCTGGCAGTGAACCCCACCCGGCTGATCGACTTCGAGCAGCGGCTCAAGGCCGTGCAAAACTTCCGCGCGCTGCCGGAAGCGGAGAGCCTCGCCGCCGCCAATAAGCGCATCCGCAATATTCTGCGCAAGGCCGAAGAGGAATTCGTCGCCATGGTGGACGATGCCGGCCTCAAGGAGCCGGAAGAAAAAGCCCTGCTGGCGGCGGTGCGCCAGGCGGAAGAGGAGGTGCTGCCGCTGCTGCACCGGCAGGATTACCAGGCCGCGCTGTCGCGCCTGGCGGGCCTTCGAAACACGGTCGATGCCTTCTTCGACAAGGTCATGGTGATGTGCGAAGACGCTACGCTACGCAGCAACCGGCTGGGTCTCCTGGCCATCGTC
>VEPB01000114.1 GCA_012026715.1 Methylococcaceae bacterium
AACAGGCCGTAGCGGACCAACTCGTTGCGGCGTGAGGGCACCAGCCACCCGCTCGGCGTGTGGCTCAACGCAATCCAATAGTAATCGGAGGCTGTGAGACCGGCCTGGCTGGGGCCGCTGGCCTCGGGCGTTCCCGAGGAAGACTGGAGGTCCTGACGCAAGGGATAAATGCGCGACCAGGTCCAGAGCTCCCGGTCGGACATCCGTTGGCCGCTGGGAGATTCCTGCAGCCACTGCCACACGGTGGGATAACGGGTTGCAAAGGTTTCCCCCCGTTTAAACATGAATCCCCATTCCAGATCGGGACTGGCGCTCTTGAGCCAATAGCCTTCCCGGTTTAGCAGTTCGACGCCTTGAGATCCAGGATCCTTCAAGCCGTCCAAACGCTGCAGAAGATCTTTGCCCAGGTAGTTGATGATGGCGATGCCGCGACGCTGCCCTTTTCCGTCAAACAGGGGAGTGGCGAGCCGAATCAAGGGCTTATAGGGGATCTCGACCTGGGTTCCTTCGATGTTCAGGTCGAGGGGCGAGATGTAGACCGCTCCCTGCGCGAGCTTGATCGCATCGGTGAAGTAGTAGCGGCTACTCTTGGGCTGGAGTTTTTCGTCCGCGATGATCTTGGCCTTCCCCGCCGACAGATCGACCCGGACACGCTCCATCCCCGTTTCATCGATATAGCGAGCCTGATCGTAAATTTGCTTGGCTTCGACGAAAACCGCGAATTCCTGTTGGACCTCGACGATATTCACCGCGCCCTCCGCATCGAGGTAACGCTGCAGAGCGGGCGCCCCGGCGATCAGCCGGAGGTCGCTCAAGATGTCGGCGATCCTGACGGAAACGTGGCTCACCCGGCGCTCGATCCGGGCCTTTTCGGCGATGGCCTCCTGGTTGAAGCTGCCTTCCAGCTCGATCCAAAGGGTCAGGCCCGTGCCTGCGGTGATCAGTACCCCCAGCGCTGCGAAGGTCTTGCGGAACGACGGCCAGTCGATACCCCGCCTAAGATCGTGATTGGAAGAGCTGGGGGGACGCTTAAACATGGTTGATAGGCCACAGGAACGGCCGGAATCGCTTAATTTCTGCCCATGGACCGAACCGGCAGGGCGATCAAGGTTGTCGGACGATCAAATAAATTCCCAGCCCCACCATCACCGCGCCGCTCAGCAGCTTGAGCCAGCGGCCCTCCCGCTCCTGCAGCCGGTGCTGGCTGAGCGTGACCACGCCTATCCCTAGGATGATGACGTCGTCCAGCATGTACGCCAGGTTGTACAGCAACAGATACCCATAGTAACGGATGCCTTCCATCTGGTGGAGCGTCAGGATGCGGGTGAAGAGGGCCGGAAAACCTGAGGTACAGAGGAACTCCACGATCTGTACCAGTACCGCCAGCACCACCACACCGATCAGCGCGCCGGTCAGGTTTTCGGCCTGGAGTACCGCGCGCATGCGGGTATAGATGCCAGGCTTGGCGCTCTTGGGGATGGACAGCGAGACGCCGCGTCCGAAGATCCAGAAATCCTTCAGGTTGATGGCCCCGGCAGCGATGGCGATGACGGCGATCGCCAGTTCCGACAGCCGCGACAGTCCGATGAACAGGAACAGGTTTAGCCAGGCCGCCATGAACAGGTAGTAGGCGATGCCTTCCACCAGCACGAAGCTGCCGGCGATCACCACCATGCGGCGGCGGTCGCCCATGGGGGCCAGCAGCGAGATCATCAGCAGCAGGACCCACATGGAACACGGGTTGAAGCCGTCCAGTAGCCCCATGGCCAGAGTGAAAGCCGGCAGGCCCACGTCGTCCAGAGAAATCTCCCGCCCGAACAGGGTGACGCGGAACGCTTCCGGTTTGGCTGGGCCGCTGGTCATTTCTTCCGGCTTGCAGCTCAAGGATTCCTCGGCCTCGCAGCTGGACTTGTCGCCGTTGGCCGAAGCGGCCGGGTGGACAGCGCCCGTCAGGGCCGAGAGGATCAGGTCGCCGCTATGGGCTTCTTCGGAATAACCGACGATCAGCTGGCCGCGCACCTGGAACGCCGGTACCCTGGGCGACGCCCCCGGTTGGGCCTGTGCCAACTGCTTGAGCCGGTCGAGAGCCGTGGGATCCTGGCTGACATCACGGAGGGTGATGCGCAACTGGGGAAATTTACCTTGCAGTTCGCCGAGAAAGGTTTCGGCCTGCCGGCAATGGGGGCAGCCTTCGCGGACGAAGGCCTCGATGTCGGCGCTCTGCGGGGCCGCTGAATCCGTTGCTGGCGAACCGGGATCGGCTGCCGCGAGGGGCAGGGCGACCAGCAGTTTCAGGGCGAGCACGAGGGTCGGGAACAGGCGCAACACGGTTCGGCTTTTCATGGCGTGAGGCGGCAGTCGGGCGAGAGCGTTACCAGATTATAATGGAGCCTCGTTTTCCGGTTGCGCCGCCATGACCACCGATCCGGAGCCTCTCGCTCCTGCCCGTTTCGATATTCCCGCGTTTCTCAAAGCACTTACCCAGCGGCCGGGCGTCTATAAGATGCTGGACGAACGTGGCGAGGTGATCTATGTCGGCAAGGCCAAGAACCTGAAGAAGCGGGTGTCCAGCTATTTCCTCAACAAGGAGGCGGCACCCAAGCAGCAGGCCATGGTCGCGCGCATCGCCTCCATCGAGGTAACCGTCACCCATACTGAGGGCGAGGCGCTGCTGCTGGAAAGCCAACTGGTCAAGCGCTTCCAGCCCCGCTACAACATTACGCTGCGCGACGACAAAAGCTTTCCCTATATTCACGTGTCCACCCAGCAGAGTTTTCCCCGCGTCAGTTTTTATCGGGGATCGAGGCGCAAACAGGGGCGGTTTTTCGGGCCTTACCCCAGCGCCGGCGCCGTGCGGGAGAGCCTCAAGCTGCTGCAGAAGATTTTTCGGGTGCGCCAGTGCGAGGATTCGTTTTTCAAGAATCGCAGCCGGCCCTGCCTGCAGTACCAGATTGATCGCTGTACCGGACCCTGCGTCGATTTGGTCACGGAGGAAACATATGGCGAGGACGTCAACGACACCGTCATGTTTCTGGAGGGGGATGGCAAGAAACTGATTGACGAACTGGTCGGCCGCATGGAGAAAGCGTCAGCCGAACTGCTGTTCGAGAAGGCCGCCCGCTACCGCGACCAGATCGCCAACCTCAGGGCGCTGCTGGCGCGCCAGGCGGTCACCGGCGAACACGGCGACATCGATATCATCGCCTGCGCCATCAAGGGCAGCTTGGCCTGCGTGGTGATGCTGTTCATCCGCGGCGGCCAGCAAATCGGCGACCGCTCGTTCTTTCCCCGCATGGTGGAGGAGCATGATGCCACCAGCGTGCTGGAAGCCTTCATCGCCCAGTATTACCTGACCCGCCAGGTGCCGCGGGAAATCCTGGTCAGCCACGACCTCGTCAATTGCAGCTTGCTGGAGGAGATGCTCGGCCGCCAAGCCAAGCATGCGGTGCAGATCAGCCCCAGGACACGGGGCGAGCGGCAGAAGCGGGTGCAGTTGGCGCTCACCAACGCGGAAAATGCGCTGGCCGCCAAGCTCGCCAACCAGCAGGATTTGTACGGACGTTTTCTCAGCCTCGGGCAGGAGCTGAGTTTGGAGATAGTACCCGCCCGGCTCGAGTGCTTCGATATCAGCCATACCCAGGGTGAGCAGACGGTCGCGTCCTGCGTGGTGTTCGATCGGCAGGGGGCGGTCAACTCTGCCTATCGCCGCTTCAACATCGAGGGTATTCAGGCAGGGGACGATTACGCGGCGATCGGGCAGGCGGTGGCACGCCGATATCGCCGTATCAAGCAAGGGGAATATGAAGTGCCGGACATCCTGCTGATCGATGGCGGCAAGGGCCAGGTGCGCGCTGCGGAGCAGGCGTTGGCGGAGGTGGGGATGGAGTCGGTCTATCTGCTGGGAGTGGCCAAGGGTCCCGACCGTAAGCCCGGAATGGAAATGCTGTTTCCCAAGGGACAAAACGAGCCTATCCTATTGCCCGCCGATTCCCCAGCCTTGCTCCTCATTCAGCAAATTCGCGATGAGGCGCACCGGTTTGCCATAACCGGACACCGACAGCGGCGGGGCAGGGCCAAGAGCCGATCGACCCTGGAGAGCATCGAAGGATTGGGCCCCAAGCGCCGCAAGCAACTGTTGCAGCAATTCGGTGGATTGCGGGAGATCGGTCGGGCCGACGTGGAAGCCTTGTGCAGCGTCGAAGGCATCAATCGCCAACTGGCACAGCGTATTTACGACACCTTTCACGAACCGGACGGCTGATCATGTTGTTCAATCTGCCCACCTACCTGACGCTGACGCGGATCGTGCTGATCCCGGTGGTCGTGATCCTGTTCTATCTGCCTTGGCACTTCGCCCACGTGGCCTGCGCGGCGGTGTTTGGAATCGCCGGCATCACCGACTGGCTGGACGGTTACTTGGCGCGACGAATGAGTCAGACCACCCTGTTTGGCGCGTTTCTGGATCCGGTCGCCGACAAGCTGATGGTCGCGGTCACTTTGGTGCTGATCGTCCAGGGCGATCCCAATCCATGGGTGGCGGTCGCCGCCGCCGTGATCATTGGCAGGGAAATTGCCATTGCCTCGTTGCGCGAGTGGATGGCCGAGATCGGTCAGCGCAAGAAGGTGGAAGTTTCATGGTTGGGTAAATGGAAAACCACCGCTCAAATCACCGCAATCGAGGTCTTGTTGTTGGGCATGGACGTTTGGAAGGAGCCGCTGCGGCAGGTTGGGCAGATTTTGTTGTTCGCTTCGGCTGTGCTAACTCTTTGGTCCATGGTTATTTATTTGAAGGCCGCATTGCCGAGTCTGATTCGCCGCGAATTTCAGCCTTGACAGCAAGTTTCTGAGCCGTAAAATACGCGGCTCAACAACGCGGGAATAGCTCAGTTGGTAGAGCACAACCTTGCCAAGGTTGGGGTCGCGAGTTCGAGTCTCGTTTCCCGCTCCATATTCAAGAAAGCCGCGACATAACGCGGCTTTTTCGTTTCAGGTTAAGGCTGAGTGGCAGAATGGTCATGCAGCGGCCTGCAAAGCCGTCTACGCCGGTTCGATTCCGACCTCAGCCTCCATTTCGACATCCAGGGCAATCCAATAGCATCCTGAAGCCAGCATCATTGCTGGTTTTCTCGTTTATACTTCGCCCAGTGTTACCCCATAACGTCCGATGACATCTACCCCCAAGTGGGGGTAAATCCGGGGGTAACGTCACCAACTGCGCGAGGTGTTACCCCCATGCCGCTGACCGATACCGCGATCCGTAACGCCAAACCGGGCGAGAAGCCCGTCAAGCTGGCCGATGAAAAAGGGCTGTTTTTGTTGATTGTCCCCGCTGGGGGAAAGTGGTGGCGATTGAAGTACCGCTTTGGGGGTAAGGAAAAATTGCTATCCCTTGGCACTTACCCCGAGGTGGGCTTGAAGGATGCCCGCGACAAACGCGATGACGCCCGCAAGCAACTGGCCCAAGGCATCGACCCCGGCGAAACCCGCAAAGCCATGAAGGCGGCACAATCGGCCGATGCCGATACCTTCGAGGTGGTGGCGCGGGAATGGCATACCAAATTTTCCCCGACCTGGACCGCCGAGCACGCCGAGCGGATTCTAAGCCGGTTCCAGCGTGACGTATTCCCCTGGATCGGTGGCCGTCCCATTCGGGAAATCACGGCGCCGGACCTTTTGACGGTACTTCGCCGAATCGAAAGCCGCGGCGCTCTCGATACCGCCCACCGGGCGCACCAGAACTGCGGTCAGGTTTTCCGTTATGCCGTGGCCACTGGCCGAGCCGAGCGCGATCCCACCGGCGATCTACGGGGCGCATTGCCACCGGCGAAGGACAAGCACCACGCCAGCATCACCGATCCCCAAGCCATCGGCGACTTGCTTCGCGCTATCGAGGGGTATCAAGGTTCGTTCGTCACGAAAAGCGCCATGCAATTAGCCCCGCTGGTGTTCGTGCGCCCTGGCGAGTTACGAAGCGCGGAGTGGTCGGAAATCGACATGGATAAGTCCGAGTGGCGCATTCCTGCTGAGAAGATGAAGATGCGCGATCCGCATATTGTTCCCCTCTCGGTTCAGGCAGTGGCCATCCTGCGGGAAATTCGTCCACTCACCGGCCGCGGCCGTTACGTGTTCCCCTCCGCCCGTACTCCGAATGGTGACCGTTGCATGTCGGAGAACGCGGTACTCGCGGCACTGCGGCGGATGGGGTATGCCAAGGATGAAATGACCGGACACGGCTTCCGGTCCATGGCTTCCACGCTGCTGAATGAACAGGGTTGGCACCGGGATGCCATTGAACGCCAGCTTGCCCATGCTGAACGCAATGCCGTCCGAGCCGCCTACAACTATGCGGAGCACCTGCCCGAGCGGCGCCGGATGATGCAAGCCTGGGCGGATTACTTGCACGGGTTGAAAAAGGGAGCGGACGTTATTCCTATCAATGGCAAGAAAAATCCCGCTAATGAGACCGCGAGGAGATAGTTGCTTATGTATCCAACCGAAGACGATAAATACGAAGACGATGAATACTGGGCAGTCGCGTACAAGCATTATGGGAAATACTCGAGCTTATCATGCTGTCAAACGCACACAGTTCTTAAAGCTGCGCTTTCTAAAGTTATTCAGAGCGCCAAAGCAAATGGCGCTTCACCAGATAGTATATCCTATTTAATAAAGGAATTAGTTCAATTTGTCGAATGGCAACAAAGCGTCCTAAACCCTCTCGCTATCAGTCCCGATGGCTCATTAGAACAAATTGAATACTCCAGACGCCTCTCAGACAAACTAAAGAAGGAAGACCCTATTACATGGATTTGGATTCATCGCAATCCGATAATAGGAGTCGAGGAAGGTGAAACAAGCTGGCACTACTGGCCCATCAGCGAAACTATTGATGAAATTTGTGACGAATACATTCGAAAGCCTTGGCTTCAATGTGGCGCTATCGACAGAATATTAGTGGATGCTTTGATTTATCGAGAAACTTTTTGCTTCAGTCTTGCCCTGCAGACAAATACCACGTTACTTGTCTCTGCCGGATTGTCATCAGGTTTATTTGCTAGCCTTTTCGGTTACAAGAAGGGCCGTCTTTTCGATTCGTTGAAAGCATTTTTAACTACCACCTTCCGGCTAGGTCTTTCAGCCGTTCTAGGCTTTGCAGCCGCTGAGGCCCATGACTGGTGGCTTGGCATTCTCGTTGGCGTTGGCTTTTGGGTGCTGCTGAAAATTAATTTATATCTATCAAACGCGGAACGGGCTAGTTATTTGAAATATGTCAGAAGTTGTTTAGCAGAAATGCAAGCCTGTTCCGAAATGATGCAGAAATATCCGCTCAGCCCTAAATACCTCAGAGAACGGCTATCAGCTAGTGCAGATAAGGGGGTGGTTTGGCCAGTTGGGGTATTTCCCATCCTCGACTGTGCAATACAACGAAATCCAAACACCTGGGATTAATCCAAACGGAAGCGCAAGAGGGCAGGTATGGATGTATTGAGTGTTTTCACCTTAGAAGATTTGGAGCTAACGGACACGGACTTAGGAAGACGAGTATTGGATTATTGGATTGCCGGCGTAGCGGAAAAGAATCATTTGGATGCATGGAACCTTCCACAGGAATTTATAGACCGTGTGGTTCAAGAAGCGCGACATCTCAAAGACGGAGACTGCACGGCGGAAAGTGATTTTCTGCTAATAGCCATACGCATGGCAGCAAATGGGCAATACGATAAAGCCGGACGTTTCTTCCGTAGTAGATTTTTGCGTGAAGCAGAGATTCTGCACGCTCGATGTGCATTAGCCAATCAAGACGCTGATACACGTCGCGGTCGTAAGGTAGTTGCGGGAGCCCGGAAGTCACACGAAAAAACTCACGGCGAGCCGATTGATAAAGCGAATGAGCGCACCCGTAGGCTGGCGCTACTTGCCAAGATTCGGCGCGAGAATCCCGGTCTATCAGATAGAAAGGTGTATGAGATTGCCGAGGCGGAGTCGGAATCAGCCTTTGGCGCGCGGGTTTCCTACAAGACGTTTTCGCGGGCGGACAAAACCAAAGTGTAGCCGGACCGTGGGACACGACCCGCCATTGTCCCACAGCATCATTCCTAGGATTGCCCTGTCTTTACTTGGACGGGAGTAATCCTTGATGCACAAACTACCTGAAACTGGCTATCTGCGCCTTCCCCAAATCGTCGGCGATAAGAAAGCCGATCCACCGATTCCCCCCGTAATCCCTGTCAGTAAGTCTACATGGTGGGCTGGCGTCAAAGATGGGCGTTACCCCAAGCCCGTGAAACTTGGGCCGCGTATTACCGCGTGGCGCGTGGAAGATATCCGTTCACTGATCAAACGCACTGCGTAAGGGGGCACGGATGACGGACAACAAAAAAACCGCCGGGGCTGGCGTGCCCCAAGCGGCTCGGAAATATCAATCGCGTCAACATTATACCGCCGAATCCGCAACCGATAAATTGTTATCCAGGCTCGACGGCGTTCAGCAGACCGGGCCGGATAAATGGTTGGCCAGATGCCCGGCACACCCCGATAGAAGTCCGAGTCTGACGGTCAAGGAACTGGATGATGGGAGGGTTTTGGTCCACGACTTCGGCGGTTGTGACATTGCCGACGTGCTTGCCGCTATCGGCCTGGAGATGACCGACCTTTTCCCGCCCCGTATGCACGGCCGCGACATCGGTCCCCTGGCCCCGCGGAAGCCGGCGCCGAGGTTCAGCGCTCGCGATCTGCTGGAGTTGGCGGCGCTGGAGTCCCGTATAGTCGCCATCGCCGCGTGTGATTTGGCGGCTGGTGTGGCGCTGTCGGCCGATGACCTGCTACGTGTGACCTTAGCGGCCGAAATCCTGTACGGCATCGTCCGGGAGGTGTCGCATGGCTAAGGCTGAACGCTTGGCGGTGATTCGGG
>VEPB01000122.1 GCA_012026715.1 Methylococcaceae bacterium
ATCATGGGGTGATGGCCAGGGGGCAGGGGCTGCGGTAGCCTTAGGCCTTTGAACCGTCTGGCCAAAGGAGGCCCACCATGGCTGTCGTCACCCGTCCCGTCGAATATCATCACGGTTCTGTCCGTTTGCAGGGGCTGTTGAGCTGGGATGATGCGTGGGCCGCTCCGCGGCCGGCGGTGCTGGTGTCCCACGCCTGGATTGGCCGCGACCCGTTTGCCTGTGGCAAGGCGCAGGACTTGACGAAACTGGGGTATGTGGGGTTTGCCCTGGATATGTACGGCGATGGCCGAACCGGTAGCGGACCCGAAGAGAATGCCCGGCTGATGCAGCCTTTCATGGAGGATCGGGTCCTGTTGCAGGGCCGAATCGGCGCCGCGCTGAATGCGGCGCGGGCCCAGCCCGAGGTCGATCCGTCGCGGGTCGCGGCCATCGGTTTCTGTTTCGGTGGGCTATGCGTGTTGGACCTGGCCCGGAGCGGCGCCGACCTGGGCGGGGTGGTCAGCTTCCACGGCCTGCTGAGCCCGCCTGGCAATACCGCAGGCCGGCAGATCGGCGCCAAGGTGCTGGTGCTGCACGGTTACGAGGATCCCTTGGCCCCCGCAGGCCAACTGACGGCCCTGGCCTCAGAACTGACCGAAGCCGGCGCCGACTGGCAGATCCACGCCTACGGCGGCACCCTGCACGCCTTCACCAACCCGCGCGCCAACGATCCGGCCTTCGGAACGGTTTACAAGGAGATCGCCGCCCGCCGGTCGTGGCAGGCTATGGGGAACTTCCTGGCGGAGGTGCTAAACTAGCGCCCCGCTCAACCCCCGATTACCGCAATATGGATCTCAAATTCCTCGATTTCGAACAATCCATCGCCGAGCTCGAAGCCAAGATCGAAGAGCTGCGCCATGTGGGTTTCGACAACGACATCAACATCTCCGAAGAGATCGCCAAGCTCGAGGAAAAGAGCCGGAAGCTGACCGAATCGGTGTTCTCCAAGCTCAGCGCCTGGCAGATCTCCCAGTTGTCGCGCCATCCTCAGCGGCCTTATACCCTCGATTACGTCGAGCTGATGCTGGAGGATTTCCACGAGTTGCACGGCGATCGCGGCTTCGCCGACGATCCCGCCATCGTCGCCGGCATGGGCCGCCTGGACGATCGCCCGGTCATGGTGATCGGTCACCAGAAGGGGCGGGACACCAAGGAGAAGATTTATCGCAACTTCGGCATGCCCCGGCCCGAGGGTTACCGCAAGGCGCTCAGGCTGATGCGGATGGCGGAGCGGTTCAGGCTGCCGATCCTGTGCTTCATCGACACCCCCGGCGCCTATCCCGGCATCGGGGCGGAAGAGCGCGGTCAGAGCGAGGCGATCGCCCGCAATCTGTTCGAGATGTCCAGGCTCAAGGTGCCGGTGATCTGCACCGTGATCGGGGAAGGGGGCTCGGGCGGCGCCCTGGCCATCGGCGTGGGCGACCGGCTGTTGATGTTGGAGTACAGCACGTATTCCGTGATTTCACCCGAGGGCTGCGCGTCGATCCTGTGGAAGAGCGCGGACAAGGCCGAATTGGCTGCGGAAGCCATGGGCATCACGTCCGACCGGCTGGAGAGTCTGGAATTGGTGGACGAAATCTTGTCCGAGCCGCTGGGCGGCGCCCATCGCAACCGCCATCAGACGGCCGACAATCTGCGAGCCGCCATCAACCGGCACCTGGAAGAACTGGTCCGGCTGCCGCTCCCGACTTTGCTGGAACGCCGCTACGAGCGGTTGATGAGCTATGGCGTCTATGAGGATACCGCCGCTTAGCCAGTCCGAAAGGCACGGACGCCGGCCGTGAGGGCGGTCCTGCCATGACCGGTCATCTGCTGTCCGGCCCGAATCCGAACGGAGTTCAGGCGTCGGAGATTGCTCCCGTTCGTTCCCCGGCCGGGTATTCCGTTCCATGAGCTCGTCGCGGGCCGGCGCCGGGTCGCTCCCGGCCCGTTTCGCCGCCGGCTTGGCTCGGTTCCCACTCCCTTCCCGCTATTGGGTCGCTTACAGCGGCGGCCTGGATTCCCATGTCCTGCTGCACCTGACGGCCGGGCTCGCTTCGGAACGGCCGGATTTTCCGGAAGTGGCTGCGGTCCACGTCCACCATGGCCTGCTTCCCGAGGCTGAGCGCTGGACCCGTCACTGTGCCCGTATCTGCGATGAACTGGGCCTGTCCCTGATCATCCTGCGGGTTGATGCCCGGCCCAATCCCGGAGAGAGTCCCGAGGAAGCCGCCCGAACGGCCCGCTATACAGCCTTGGGCGAATTATTGACCGACGGCTGCGGGCTGCTCACCGCGCAGCATCGCGACGATCAGGCCGAAACCCTCTTACTGCAATTGTTGCGTGGCGCCGGCCTGGCGGGGCTGGCGGGGATGCGTGACCAAGGTCGCTTGGGCAGAGGCAGACTATTGCGGCCACTGCTGGAAATGGGCCGGGACGAATTGCGCCGCTACGCTGTCGACCACTGTTTGACGTGGGTCGAAGACCCCAGCAACGAAGATCAGCGCTACGACCGCAATTATCTCAGGCATTCGGTGATGCCCGTGCTTAAGGCGCGTTGGCCCGGCGCCGATCGGGTTCTGAGCCGCTCCGCCGGACATTGCGCCGAAGCGAGGGATCAACTGCTGGCGCTGTCGGATGACCTGTATGCGTCGCTCCGGCAGGCCGACGGCAGTCTCAGTATCGACCGGCTGCGCCGTTGTTCCGCAGCCGATCAACGCTTGCTGCTGCGGCGTTGGATCGCGGCCGCCGGACTGCGTATGCCGCCAGCCCGGGTGCTCCAGCAGGTGATCGAGGCGGCTATCCCGGCCTGCGCCGGGCGCGTGCCCCAGGTGGCTTGGGCCGACGGGTTGATCAGGCGCTATCGGAATGGGCTGTATCTTGCCGCCGCAGAGCCCGCGACCGGTTTCGACCGTTTCCGGGTGATCCCCTGGCGGGGCGAAGAGCCGCTGGTTTTGTCCGACGGTAACGGCGAACTCTGGATCGAGCGGGTGGGGAAAGACGGAATCGATCCGGATCTGTGGGAGGGCTCCGCACGCGAGGTGCGCTATCGCGGCGGAGGCGAGCGCTGCCGTCTGGCGGGACGGCACGGCAGCCACAGCCTGAAAAACCTGTTCCAGGAGATTGGGTTACCGCCCTGGCAGCGGGAGCGCATTCCCTTGCTTTACCTGGATGGACGGTTGGCGGCGGTGGTTGGGCTGTGGGTGTGCGAGCCTTTTGCGGCGACCGGGCCCGGGGTGCAGGTGCGCTGGCGGCGTTAGGCGGCTTCCAGGGCGCCTGTCAGGTATTTTTACACCGCATGGCGCGGAGAGGTGCTGCTACATCAAGAGGGTAAGTGCTAAATGTCTGCACGTTGAAGCCCTGTTATCGGGAGGGACTCGGGAAATTGTCAAGCTGGATTTACAGATTCACTCCTTTCATGAGACAGCGAGGGTTTTCTGCGTCGGGTCTGTGACGCGTCGGAAGTCCGGCTTCCAATAACTGTTTATTTCTTTTCATCGGGTTATGGGCGAGTGTGGCAATGAGGGACGCGGCGGCGGCGGTGATCGGTTAGCGATGGCATATGACGTGCATGGGTAGGGTGTGACCGGAGTACACCGGGGTCTAAAAAACCGTTGGTGACACAAAAAAATAGAGCACTCACTCAGCGAGCACCGACCAGATGCTGAAACGAAATATATTTGCCCTGACGCGCAGAGATGCAGAATCCCTGCTTCCGGAAGAGGCCAGGCTACAGGGGTGGAAACTCACTGAAGCCGCCGATATTGGGGCCGCGCGCCGTCTGGCCGCGAAAAACAGCTTTTTTGTGGGGATCGCGGACTTTTCCTCGTTCCAGCCCGAAGCCGTGTTCCCTTGGCAGGACGAGCTTTCCAGCATCCATCCGAGAATGCTGTGGCTGGCGCTGGTGCCGCCTGAATTGTTGGATGATCTCCAGTTTCGCAAGGATTTGGCCGGGCGGTTTTTCGACTACCACACGGTACCCCACGATCCGCAGCGCTTGCTGATCATCCTGGGGCACGCCTACGGAATGGCCATGCTCAATCCCGGCAAGGCGGAGGAACAGAGCAAATTCAATCATTCCGGCCTGATCGGCGAATCGCCGGCGATGAAGCGGATCTATGGCGATGTCAAGAAAGCCGCCGGAGTCGACTATCCGGTGCTGATCTCGGGCGAGAGCGGTACTGGCAAGGAGTTGGTCGCGCACGCGATTCACCGCTCCTCGGGGCGCCGCGAGGGTCCCTTCGTGGCGGTCAATTGTGCGGCACTGCCCGGCAACCTGATCCATGCCGAACTGTTCGGCGATGAATCAGCGCTGACAGCGCACGGCGAGGCGAAGCTCGGCCGGGTCGAAGCGGCCCATCGCGGCAGCCTGTTTCTCGATGAAATCGGCGATCTGTCGACCGAGATGCAGGCGGTCTTGTTGCGTTTCCTGCAGGAGCCGGTGGTTCGCCGGCTGGGATCGTCCCGGGAAATTCCGGTGGATGTCCGCATCGTCGCGTCCACGCACGTGGATTTGGAAGCGGCGGTGGCCGCCGGAAAATTCCGCGAAGATCTCTATTACCGCCTCAACGTCCTGCGGTTGACGCCGCCGCCGCTGCGCGAGCGCGGCAACGACATCATCCTGCTGGCCAACTATTTCCTGGAAACCTTCCGCGGCTCCGATTCGCAACTGGCGGGCTTCACCAGTCAGGCCCTGGAATCCGTTGCCAACCACGCTTGGCCCGGCAACGTCAGGGAACTGCTCAACCGGGTGCGGCGCGCCGTGGTGATGAGCGAAAACCGATTGGTGACCCCTCAGGATCTCGGATTTGCCGAAGCCAATTTTTCCAATCATCGGATCATGAGTCTGGAACAGGCCCGCACTGCCGCGGAAAGACATGCGATCCAGGTGGCTCTGTGGCATGCCGGCCACAATGTTTCGGTCGCCGCAAAGTCGCTGGAGATATCCCGCATGACCATGTACCGCCTGATGGAAAAGGTGGGGCTGAGCGGCGAGAAGCCTGCCGCCGGAAACGGCACGGTGCCGTTTGCCGAGACGGACGTCGATCCGCCGCGAGGGGCGGCTCCCCCAACCCCGTCGATCTACGCCGACTAACCCGCCGGTTCGGCCACGACTGCTGTCCATGCGGAGCGATCCGGTGGCCGATCGAATGTTTTCCCCACGACTTAAATCTTGTGCGGTTTTCGTTTTCGGCTAAATCTGCCGATCGCTCGAGACGATTTCCAGCAATGCCTTCCCGATGAACGTTGTTCCGAAGTTTCTGGTCGTCGGTGCCGACGACAGGGTGTTCCGGCGCATCGAATCCAGCCTTGCCGATTTGGGCGGCAGCGCCCGTAGCGGAGCGTTCGCCGAGGCTGAGGACCTGTTCCCGGTCTTGGCCGGCCGGGGCTGGGACGCGGTCATCCTCGCCCCCGGGATCACATCGGAAATGCGGGATAGCCTGGTTTCCCTCATGGCTGGCCGGTTTCCCGATGTGCCTTTGGTGGTGGAGTCCGGCATGTCCGATCCGCTGGAGGTCGCTGAGTTGTTGAAGCGGGGAGCCTGGGAGTTCGTGCCGGAACACGACGGGGCTCGGTTGGCGTTTTGCGTCGGACGCTGTCGCCAGCAATCCGTCCGGCGCCAGGCCCGATCCGAGTCCGGGCAGTCCGGCCGGGTCGATCGGCGGCAGTACCGGGAATTGACGGACGACGCCCCAGGCCTGTTGTGGGTGAACGGCCGATCCGGACTGGAATACGCCAATCGCCGATTGCGGGAATTGCTCGGATTGGCTGACGGCCAAGCGCTGGCCCGGTTCGACTGGAGCAGCGCCATTCATCCCGGGGATCTTCCTGAAGCCATCAACGTCTATCTCGATGCCGCCGCCCGGCGGGTTCCCTTTGAAGCCCTGTATCGACTGCGCCGGCACGATGGCGACGATCGCTGGATTGCTGTCACCGCCAGCCCGCGTTTCGGCAGCGACGGCCGGTTTCTCGGCTATGTGGGGATGGGCATTGATGTCACCGAAACCAAACGGGCAGAAAGGGAGTCGTTTGCCCGCGCGCAATGGCTCGAGTTCGCCGATGACCCGGTGATGGTCTGGAGCGAGCGGGAAGGGATCGTGTTTTGGAATGCCGGCTGCGAACGGGCATACGGCTACAGCCGGGACGAAACGACGGGACGCGATCCGCGTAGCCTGTTGAGGATGAAGTTCGCCCATCCTGAGGGGGACGTGAAGGCCTTGCTGAATCAGCAGGGTTACTGGAAGGGCGAATGGCGGGGCACGGCGAAGAATGGCAAAGAATTCACCGCGGCCAGCAGCTTGCGGCAGGTTTGCTGTGACGGTCGGTTCCGGATTTTACAGACGGATCGCGATATCAGCGGATTGAAGGAGAGCCGCGAACGCCTCGAGGGCAGCCGAACGCGCCTGCAAGCCCTGGTGGATCGTCGGACTGCCGAACTCCATGCCGCCTTGGAACAGGTACGAAGCAGCGAGGCCGATCTCAAGCGGGCCCAGCACATGGCGGGAACCGGCAGTTGGCGGTGGGACATCGGACGCGGCCCGGTACTCTGGTCCGATCAAGCCTGCCGGCTGTTCGGCATGCCGCCGGGCAGCACGATCGAGCGCGCCGCCCTGGCCGGCCGCATCCATCCGGACGACCGAGAGGCTTTCGTCGCGGCACAGGCGACCACGATTGCCGGGCAGCCCTGCGAACTGGAATATCGGATCGTGGCCGCGGGCAGTCTGCGCTGGATTCGGGAGCGGACCGGGCTGGACTTCGATGTGTGCGGCAGGGCCGCGGTGGCGGTCGGCACGATGCAGGACATTACCGAGCGCCGGCAGAGCGAAGCCGCTTTACGGCAGGCCCGCGCCGACGCCGAGGGAGCCAGCCAGGCCAAGAGCCGCTTCCTCGCCACCATGAGCCATGAAATCCGCACCCCCCTCAATGCCGTCATCGGGCTGACCCAACTGGCTCTGCGGGTGAGCAGCGAGCCCCAGCTGCGGGACTATCTGCTCAATATTCGGCGGTCGGGCAAGCACCTCCTGGCGATCGTCAACGACATCCTGGATTTTTCCAAGATCGAAGCGCGCCGGATGGAACTGGAAGCCGTCCCGGTTCGGGTCGCCGATCTGGTGAGCGAGGTAATCATGCAGATGCAGCCGGCGGCCGAGGCCAAGCACCTGGTTCTCTACCATCGCGTCGCTGCGGATGTGCCGGTGGAACTGACGGGCGATCCGCTGAGACTGAGCCAGGTCTTGCTCAATTTGCTGTCCAACGCGGTCAAGTTCACCGAACGGGGGCGGGTCGGGCTCGAGGTTCGCCGCTCGCCCCCGAGCGAGCAGCGCCCTCTCATCGAGTTCATCGTCACCGATACCGGCATCGGTATTGCGCCGGATCGCAGGGCGACGCTGTTCGACGCCTTCGTGCAGGGGGATGGCTCGATTACCCGCCATTTCGGCGGCACCGGCTTGGGGTTGGCGATCAGCCTCCATCTGGCGCGCATGATGGGCGGCGATATTCGGCTTCAGAGCGAACTTGGCCGCGGTAGCCGGTTCAGCTTTGCCATTCCTTGGGTTCCGGCGCAATCGCAGCCGGCGGCATCGGCCAAGCCGACTTGCCTCGCCGGGGCGACGCCGCTAGCCGGAGTGCGGCTGCTGGTGGTCGAAGACAATGCCCTGAACCGGCTGGTGGCCCGTGATTTATTGGAAAGTCTCGGAGCGGTGGTGGAGCTCGCCGGTGACGGCGAGGAGGCCGTCGGCAAAGTTGCCGCCGAGCACTTCGACATGGTCCTGATGGACATCCACATGCCCGGAATGACCGGATACGAGGCCACCGAGCGGATCCGCCGCGCGCATCCTGAGGAATCCCTCCCGATCATTGCGATGACGGCCGATGCCTACGCCGAAACCGTCCAACGCTGCTTCGATGCAGGCATGAACGGCCATGTCGCCAAGCCCCTGGATCTCGAGCGGCTGCCGCTGGAACTGTCGCGTTGGGCCCGGGCCCGCGCGCCGGATTCGACCATCGTCCCGCCATCTGGGGAGGAGCTCTTCGAGCTGTCGGGACTGGACGGGATTCCGGGCCTGGAAGCCGGTGCGGCTTTGCGCCGGCTGGCCTTGACGCCGCAACGCTATCTGGTCCATCTGGGAGAATTCGTCGGCCGCCATGGGGACGTCCCGGTTCGCCTGCGGCAGCTGTTGCAGGCGAGGACTCTTGAGGAGCTCGGTTTTCTCGCTCATCGGGTGAGCGGCCAGGCCGGTACCCTGGGTTTGGTCCGGATCGCGAGGGCCGCGCAGGAGTTGGAGGCCGTTACTCGGAAGGGGCCAGCGGTCAGGATTGAACCTGTGACCCAGGAACTGATCGTCGCCCTCGATGAGGCCTGTCGCCATGTGGGAGACTATCTGGCCGGAGTGGCAGGCGGCGCAAGGGCCATGCATTAGGGGCGATCTCCACGGGGTGACAGCCGCGCGGTTCGATTGCGCCGCCGGAACTTGTTATGCTGGGCAAAACCAGAAACCCTGATAATCGGAGAGGAATCGTGAACACCCGTCCTGCCACTCTACTGGTCATCGATCATAATCCGCAGCGGCTGGCTGAAACGGCCGCCCAACTCGCCGGCGATTTCACGGTTGTGGCGCCGGCCGCGGCCGAGTCGGCGCAGAAGTCACTGGAGCACGGTCAAATCAGCCTGGTTCTGGTGGATGCCCGCGGAAACGCGGTGGACGCGGCGGTTGCGGAATGTGCCCGGATCCGAAACGACCCCCGTGGTCGCCAGGTGACGCTGGTGCTTCTGACTGATCCAGGGGACCTGGCGACCGAGCAAAGGTTGCTGGATGCCGGGGCCGACGAACTGATGACCGAGGCGCCGGAGCGCCCGGCCGGGCGGGCGCGGCTGCGGCGGTTAGCGTTATCGTCGTGGGCGGCCGGCCGGCTGGAACTGGCTGCCGTGGCGCAGGATGCCATGCTGGAGGGGGTTCTGGTCACCGATGCGGACGATCGCATCATCGACGCCAACCGGGCTTTCTGCAGCCTGACCGGCTATACCCGGGAGGAGTTGCTGGGGCAAACCCCGGCCCTGCTCAAGTCGGGCCGTCACGACGAGGCCTACTACCGCAGCCTGTGGGATAGCCTCGCCGTGTCCGGCAGCTGGAGCGGCGAAATCTGGAACCGCATGAAGAGCGGCGAGGTTTACCGGCAGCAGGTGAGCATCGTGCGGACGGCGGCGGGCGGCAGCGTGCCGGGCCATTACGTCGCGTTGTTCAATGATCTGCGGACGGCCGGCAATCACCCGGCTCAACTGGAGCGGCTGGCCTATTACGACCCTCTCACGGATTTGCCAAACCGCAGCCTGCTGCAGGACCGCATCCACCAGTCCATCGCTCATACCCTGCGCTACGGTGGCCTCCTGGCTGTGGGCTACCTGGACGTGGACGGTTTTCGCCGGGTCAAGGAGGCTTTCGGCGCGGAGGCCGGAGACCGCGTGCTGCTGGAGGTGGGCAAGCGCCTGACCGAACTGCTGCGGGCAGGGGATACTGTTGCCCGGATTGGCGGCGACGAGTTCGTGTTCCTGCTCATCGGCGTGGAGAATCCGACCGAATGCGAGACCATCACCGGTCGCATCATCAAGCTGATCGCCGAGCCGATCGAGGTGCCCGGCGGGGTGGTGGAAATCTCGGCCAGCGTCGGCCTGACCTTTTCCCCCACCGATTGCATCAACCCCGACACCCTGGTCAGCCATGCGGAGGAAGCGATGCGGGCGATGAAAGCGGCCGGCAGGAATGGCTTCCGGGTCTACCACCCGGAAGGGGATTCGGAATTCCCGGATGGAGTGTCCAGTTAGAGAAGCGCTGAATAAATCAGCGCTTCTCTTCTAAGCTTCCCGCCAGCGTCAATGACCAGTCGGGTGGCCGTATATGTCCCCGGCAAGACTGCCCGTGGCATGAGTGGCGCGCCCCATCCGGCCGGGATTTCTCCACGTCTGGCAGCTTAGAGTTTCTTCGTGACTTCCGCCCGGCTTCCATGGGCGATCTACACTGTTCCTCAGGTCATCACCTTTTCTTGACGGAGCGAGCATTCCCATGGGCCGGCACTATCTGAAAAATCTGTTCACCCCCGCCTCCATCGCCGTGTTCGGCGCCAGCCAATTACCCGAGGCGGTGGGCGGGCGGGTTTACCGCAACTTGCTGGACAGCGGCTTCCAGGGGCCGGTGCTGGCCATCAACCCAAAATACCAGGAAATCGACGGGCGGCCCTGCTACCCCTCCCTGGAAGCCATCAACGACCGCATCGACCTGGCGGTGATCGCCACCCCGGCGCAAACCGTGCCGGGGCTGATGCGGGCCTGCGGCGAGCACCAGATCCCCGCCGCCATCGTGCTGTCGGCCGGCTTCGGTGAGTTGGAAGGCGTCGGCAAGCAATTGGAGCGGAACCTCCTGGACGAAGCGCGGCGCTACCGCATCCGCATGCTGGGACCCAATTGCCTGGGGCTGATGCGGCCTTCCATCGGGCTCAACGCCACCTTCAGCAACAACGTCGCCCAGCCCGGCTCGCTGGCGCTGATTTCCCAGTCCGGCGCGCTGTGCACCGCCATCCTGGATTGGGCCGGCGCCCACGGCATCGGCTTCTCCTGCATGGCTTCGGTGGGTGATGCCGCCGACGTGGAGTTCGGCGATATCCTGGATTACCTGGCCATGGACCACGAGACTCGTTCCATCCTCATGTACGTGGAAGGGGTGCGAGACGCTCGCCGGTTCATGAGCGGCCTGCGGGCCGCGGCGCGCATGAAGCCGGTGATCGTCATCAAGTCCGGCCGCCATGCCGAGGGCTCCCGTGCCGCCATGTCCCACACCGGTTCCCTGGTGGGGGCCGACGACGTGTTCGATGCTGCCCTCCAGCGCGCCGGCGTGGTTCGCGCCAACACCATCGAACAGCTGTTCGCCGCCGCCCAGTTGCTGTCCAATCCCCAGCGGGTACGGGGCGGCAATCGGCTGGCGATCATCACCAATGCCGGCGGTCCCGGCGTGATGGCGACCGACTGCGCGGTGGAGCAGGGGGTTAAGATCGCCGAGCTGAACCCCGCCACCATCGCCCAGCTGGATGGCGTTCTGCCCAAGCACTGGTCGCGCAACAACCCGGTGGACATCCTCGGCGACGCCACCCCCGAACGCTACGAAGCGGCGGTGCAGTCCTGCCTGGGCGACGACCAGGTGGATGGTCTGCTGGTGATGCTGACCCCGCAAGCCATGACCGATCCGTCCGGCGCCGCCGAAGCGGTGGTGCGCGCTTCCAAGGCCGCCAAGAAACCGGTGCTCACCTGCTGGCTGGGGGAGACCCAGGTGCGGGGCGGGCGCCAAGTGTTCCACAAGAAGAAGATCCCCACCTTCTTCAACCCGGAAAGCGCCCTGGAGGCCTTCGGCTTCCTCACCCAATTCCGCCGCAACCAGGACATGCTGATGCAGGCGCCGGGGCCGTTGGCGGAACTGGATCAACCCGACGTGGAGGGCGCCCGGCTGATCATCGAGGGGGCCTTGGCGGAGAAGCGCTCGCTTCTGAGCGGCATGGAGACTCGGGCGCTGCTGCGGGCCTTCAATATTCCCATGTTACCTGCGACGGTCGCCCGCAGCCCCAACGAGGCGCTGGCGGCCGCGGAGTACCTGGGTTTTCCGGTGGCCATGAAGATCATGTCGCCGGATATTACCCACAAGTCCGATGTCGGCGGGGTCAGGCTCAACATCAACCGGGCCCAGGCGGTGCGCCACGTCTACAACGAGATGATGGAGCAGGTGCAGGCGGTCAAGCCCGATGCCCGGCTGGACGGGGTCAGCATCGAGAAGATGTACAAGAAGGCCAGCGGAAGAGAGGTGCTGGTGGGCGTGATCGACGACCCGGTGTTCGGGCCGGTGGTCAGCTTCGGCGCCGGTGGCACCGCGGTGGAGATCATGCGCGACCGCGCCATCGCGCTGCCGCCCATCAACGACCACATCGCCCGCTCGTTGATCCGCCAGACTCAGATCTCCAAGATGCTGGAGGCCTTTCGCGGCCAGCCGCCGGTTGACGTGGATGCCCTGGTCCAGGTGCTGCTGCGGGTGTCTGAAATGGTGTGCGAACTGCCGCAGATCAAGGAATT
Organism: Methylococcaceae bacterium; assembly: GCA_012026715.1. Classification (GTDB taxonomy): domain Bacteria; phylum Pseudomonadota; class Gammaproteobacteria; order Methylococcales; family Methylococcaceae; genus VEPB01. Next base: position 12,125 of record VEPB01000122.1, read on the forward strand.
GGACATCAATCCCCTGGCCGTGGACGAGACCGGCGCCTATTCCCTCGACGCCCGCATCGTCATCCAGTACGTGGCGCCGGGCCAGCACCCCTACGAGCACATGGCCATCCACCCCTATCCCAGCCATCTGATCCAGCACTGGCAGTTGGCCGACGGCGCCGATGTGCTGATTCGCCCCATACGCCCGGAAGATGCCGAGATGGAGCAGCAGTTCGTCCGCAAGCTGTCCCCGGAGTCCAAATATTTCCGCTTTATGGAGTCGATCCACGAACTGACCCAGGACATGCTGGTGCGCTTCACCCAGCTGGACTACAGCCGGGAACTGGCCTTCATCGCCACCATCAAGCGCGACGGCAAAGAGACCGAGCTGGGTGTGGCCCGCTACATCACCAATCCCGATGCGGAAAGCGGCGAGATCGGCCTGGTGGTGGCCGACGAGTGGCAGAACAAGGGCATTGGCAGCAAGCTCATGGGCTGCATCATCGAGGCGGCGCGGGAGCGCGGTTTCAGCCATCTGGAAGGCGATGTGCTGGCCAACAACCCCAAGATGCTGCACCTCATGGCCAAACTCGGCTTCACCCAGCGCGCCAAGCCGGAGGAGCCCGGCATCGTGGTGGTCACCAAGACCCTATAGGCCGGGATATCTTGCAGGCCATCCCCCGCGGATCGGGCTGGAAGCGCCGGGTAACCGCATACCGCTCTCGAACGGTCTGGCGGTTGGCGTTTCCCGCCCGGTTTTGCGGAGCTACCGGCGGCAACATCGCTATCGGCGTCCCGCGGGGGCGGCCAGTTTTGGGGCGTAGCGGTTCCGCCGAACAATCAGCCGGTGTATCCTCGATTGTGTGCCTCCGAGGCAAGCATCGGCTGCAAGGCTCATGTCCCAACAACAAAAACAATATCGCGGCATGGCCGGCGTTGCGCTGGTCCTCCTTCCTCTCGCAGTGGCGGCGGAATCGACCGCCCTGCCGACGGTGCTCGTCACCAGCGAACGGCAACCGCGGACGTCGCAGAATGTCACCCGCCTGGATGAAGAGGACCTCACCCGTTCCGGCGAGCGCGAACTGAACGGCGTGCTGGAAGGCCAGCCTTCGGTCAACACCCCCCACGGCATGAAGGGTGGCTTTACCTCGCTGACCTTGCGGGGAGCCGGTGGCGGCATGGGCCTGGTCAATATCGACGGCATTCCGCTGCATACCACCATTCCCGGCGCCTTCAGCCTCGACCTGTTTCCGGCGGAAACCTTCGGCGCCGCGGATATCGTCCGGGGTTCCGGCGCCATGCTGTCCTTCGGGCGCACCCTGGGCGGCACCATCAATCTGCATAGCCGGGATGCTGTGGACGATGGTGCCCGCCTGCATGTGGAGGGCGGCAGCTTTGGCAGCCTGCGGGAAACCGGCTCGGCCAGCCTGGGCATGGGGAGCCATCGCCTGAACCTGGTGGCGGGCCGGGATGATGCGTTCGACGGTACTCATTGGGCCGATCCGCGTCGGGGCAATCCGGAGAGGGACCGATTCCATGCCCATCAGCTGGGTGCACATCTGGTGTCGGAGCCGATTGACGCTGTCCGCTGGGACAGTTCGTTGTACTACATCGACAGTGATACGGACGTCGACAGCACCGGCATCTATCCCAATGGCCGATTCGGTTTGGCGGATGACCCCAATGGCTGGCTGCGCCAGGAGATCTGGCTGGCGCAAAGCACCGCTCGGGTCGAGAGCAAGCCCGGGTGGCGCTCGGAGTTGCAGTTGGGCTACACCCAACATCGAGCCAGTGCCTTTCTCGGCGGCGTCCACGGCGGCTTCACCAGCCAGCTGACCCTGGCCCGCTGGAAGAACAGCCACGGGATCGGCGGCGACGGTGCGGGGGGAAGCCGTTTCCAGGTGAACTGGGGCGGGGAAGGCCTTTACGAGTCGGGCGCCAGCCTCGACGGCCTGTTCCGCGGCCGCCGTGGCACCGGCAGTGGATTCCTCGATGTCCGCGCGGCATGGGAACGCTGGAGCGGCGTGCTGGCGGTCCGCGCCGATCACTACGACGACTACGGTTCCCACGCCGTTTTCCACGCCGGTTCCAACTGGCAGCTCAATCCAAAACTGGAATGGTATCTCAGCGGCGGGACGGGATTTCGCCCGCCGAGCTTCAACGAAATGCTGATGCCCTTCTACGGCAATCCCAGATTGCAGCCGGAAAAAGGCGCCAGCGGCGAGACCGGCGTGCGCTGGTACCCCACCGAGCGGACGACTTTCAATCTGGGATACTTCTACAACCGTTTCGACGATCTGATCCAGGTATCGCTGGTGCCGTCGGGGTTGTATATCGCCGACAACGTGCCCCACGCCCGCATCCAGGGGCTGGAGGCGCAGTGGAACACCCGCTGGAGCGCCGCCCTGACCACCGGCATCGATTACACCTGGAGCCACGGCGAAAACCTCGATACCCGCAATCCGCTCGCCCGCAACCCGGAGCACATCGCCCGGTTCTGGGGGGAATGGAAGTTCGACGGACTACCCGTCGCCCTCTGGGGTCAGGGCGTCTACCGCGGCCCCTCCTTCGACAACGAAGGCGCCGATCCCATCGCCGATGCCTTCTATCTGGACCTGCAGCTAAGCTACCGGGTCGACAAGACCTTCAACGTCTACCTGCGCGGGGAAAATCTCACCGACAACCGCAATCCCCAGGTATTGGGCCGCGGAACTCCCGGCGCGGCGGTGTACGGCGGATTTCGG
>VEPB01000258.1 GCA_012026715.1 Methylococcaceae bacterium
TCATCCATCGCTTCGCTCCAGGCGTCTTCCAGAATGGGCGACAGCTCGTCATGGAAGCGCCCACCCCAGTGATTGTCGCCGATGTGGGCGATGGTATTGAGCGAAGGGCCGTAGAGGGGCGATTGACGACCTTGCCGCGCGACCTCCAACAGCAACCCCAAGGCTTCCGGAGTTGCCGCCTCGCCGAGCAAGTCGATCAGCAGCGATTTCGCCCGCAAGGAAAGATCGCGATCCTGAAGCAGCGTGGCGATTTCCTGATAGACGGCGACGTCGCCATGGTTCCGCAGCGCTTCCGCCAACAGCGCGTTGAGGATGGGCAGCTGCTGAAAAGCCTCGCGGTTCAGCAGCAACTGCCAGTGCCGCCAGAGATCGGCAGGCAGCGCTTCGGGCTCCGGATCCCGAACCGGCTCGGGCTGGCGCGCGGCAACCGGAGGAGCCGCCTTGGCCGGTATCATGGCGACACTTTGCGGCCGAGATTCCGGCACGGCCCGCTGGCTGGCCGGCAGCGGCCGAGGCGGCGAACGCCACCCCGGCTCGAATTGCGGGACCGGCGCAACCACTGGCATTTCATGCCGAGGCGATGAAACTGACTGCCACACGCCGATACCGCCCGTCACCAGTGCCCCTAGGGCCATGGCCGCAACCAGGAACGGCAAGAACGGGCGCAGTCGTTTCACGGCAACCGGAGCAAATCCCGAGCCTGCGGTGCGATCCCGCCCGGCGCCACGGCGCCGCTACGGGCACCCTCCCCGTCGGCGACTTCCACGATCCCCGCCACCGCCTGTCGCTGCCGCCCGCCTTTCTGGAGAAACCGGCGCGCCAGTTGGTGACCGCGACCCGAGCCGGCCAGCACCAGTTTAAGTTGGGGATGACGCTGTTGGAGGCCCACCACGGCGGCGCGCAGCTCCGCGGTCAGCTGCTCCGTCGTGGACTGGTCGCCGGATGCGGTATGGCCGTCGTCGACCGCTTCGTAATAACCGAATTCGATGCGATAGCACCGCAACGGCCCCGCTTCCGGCTGAGTCGCCTGGCTCAGGATCACCCCGCCGTAAACGGTGGGACAGTGGCCGCCGAACTGGCGATTCACGACTTCGTCCCACACCCGCCGGTCCTTACCGGTGCCGTGGAGCAGCAGGACCGCTCCGGCCGCCACCGCTTCGATGCGGTTCGGCTGGAAGTGCGCCGTGATCGGCCTGACCGGCGCCCGTCCCAGGGTACAAAGCGGACCAATGGTGGCTTCGCAATCCCCTTGCCAACCGGCAAAGCGATATCCGACGTCCGGCTGCGCCAGGTAAGTGATCGCGGTCGCATCGCCTGGCAGGCGCGCGACCGAGCCGCCGGCATCGGCGGCCGGGGCGATGCCGGGCATCAGGCTGAGGAACGCCATGGACAGCCATAGCGGCACGCCGCGACGGTCCTTCCCAGCGCTCCGGCCCATCCGGGATCGCCCCGCTGGCGGGCGGTTACCGATGGTTGTAGAGTTCATTGCAGCTCCTGTGTCAATCCGCTTGAGAAGGCCATCATAGCCAACAATCGGACGCTGTGAAGCCTTGTTTCAGATTCACCTTCCATTCAGCTTGGCTGGCTTATTCTCCCAGTCCGACCGTGGTTTTGGGGGCAACAAGGGTGAACGATCCGCCCTGCCAGCCGCCTGCGGCGGTCGCCCGGAGTGCCGGGCGCGGTGCGCCACGGCCTGGCCCAATCGACAGTTCAAAACATCGAAGGAGTAGCGTGAAATGAACCGTTCAGCCTATCCATTGCGGATGATGATTTTCGGGCTGGCTGTCGCCGTACTGACGAGCCTGTGGACCGCCGATGGCCAAGCCGCGGCGCGCAAAAAGGGTAGCCACCCGGTTTCCGCCCAAACCGGCAAACCCCAGCGGGTGGCCTCGATCCGCCAACTGCGCAAACTGCTGGGCGGAAAACAAGTCCATGCCTCTGCCGCTGGACTCGAGTCGCTGGCCCGCAGTGCCAGTCCCGACAGTTCCGGCAAGGGCGCAGGGGCGGCCGCAGACGTCGCCGGCTACGCCCACTCATCCACCAACGTGCAGGTCCAGGGCGTCGACGAGGCTGACCTGGTCAAGACCGACGGCGACTACCTCTACAGCGTCCAGGGTGGCCGGGTCCGCATCGTCCGGGCTTACCCGGCCAAGGACATGGCGCTGCTGGCCTCGATCGAGCTGGACGGCGGCCTCAGCCCCTCCGAGCTTTACCTGGAGGGCAACCGGCTGGTGGTGATAGCGACGGGATGGAATAGCCCGCAGCCAGCGGAGCCTCAAGCGGACGTCAAGATGGGGTTCTGGTGGCCGGTAGGCGAACCCAAGACCATCGCCCGGGTGTATGACGTCAGCGACCGGGCCAAACCGGCGCTGGAGCGTGAAGTCAGCTTCAGCGGCAGCTATCTCACCTCCCGCATGATCGGCGACAGCGTCTACCTGCTGGGACGGACCTATCCCAGCCTCTACCTGGCGGCGGCCCGCGCCAGCGAGGCGGCGAAACCGGCCAAGGCGACCCGCCAGACCGCGCTGCCCTCGGTCAGCGACAGCGCGGTCGGCGGCGGCAAGGATAAGCCCCTGAGCCTGAGCCGCGTCTATTACTTCCCCGACTTCGTCGAGCCGGATTACGTCATCATCGCGGGGTTCCGGCTCAGCCAGCCCGCCGCGCCGGCCGACATCAAGTCCTTCCTGGGAGCCGGCGACGTCGCCTATGCCTCCACCGGCAGCATCTATCTGTCGGCGGCGGACTACGGCGTGGCTAACGCCGACGGAACCGCCCCCACCCCGGCCAGCCGCATCTACAAATTCGACATCGACCAGGGCCAGAGCCGGTTCCGTATTGCCGGCGAAGTGCCGGGCACCGTGCTCAATCAATTTTCCATGGACGAATCCGGAGGCTATTTCCGCATCGCCACCACCGTGAGCCAATGGGTACAGAAAGGCGAAACCGGCGAACTGCAGAGCTGGAACAACCTCTACACCCTGAATGGCGACCTCAAGATCGCGGGCCGCCTGGAGCATCTGGCCGATGGCGAGCGCATCTATTCCGCCCGCTTTCTCGGCGACCGCTGTTACCTGGTCACCTTCCGCCAGGTCGACCCCTTGTACGTGGTGGACCTGTCCAACGCCGATGCCCCCAAGGTAGCCGGCGAGCTGAAGATTCCGGGCTTCAGCAACTATCTCCATCCCTACGACGCCCGGCACATCCTGGGCTTCGGCCAGGACGTGGGCGAGGACGGCCAGTCCCTGGGCGGGGTCAAGCTGGCGCTGTTCGACGTATCCGACCTCAGCAAGCCGACCCTCCGGCACAGCCTGGTGATCGGCAGCCAGGGCAGTTATTCCGACCTGTTCTACGACCACAAGGCGCTGCTGTTCGACCAGGACCGCAACCTGATCGGCTTCCCCATCCTGGAAACCGCCGCCCAATCCGGGGCAGACTGGCCGGTGCCGGTCTTCCAGGGCGCCCAGGTGTACCGCATCACCCCGGAGGACGGCTTCAAGAAACTCGCCGCCATCAGCCACGCCACGGAAGACGGTTACGGCTACTACGACTGGAATCGGACCGTCCGGCGGCTGCTAACCATCGAGGATCAGCTTTACACCATTTCCGAGGCGAGGATCCAGGCCAACGACCTGGGGCAATTCGCGCAAACCGGCGCGGTGGATATGCCCGATCTTCCCATCATCGAACCTCCGGTCATCGACCCGCCGGTGATCGATCCCGTCATCGACCCCATCGTCGAGCCGACGCCGCCCCAGGGGGATCAAAGCGGCGGCGTGGCATGTACCCAGGACGCCCGTCTGTGTCCCGATGGAACCACCTGGGTGAGCCGGATCGGCCCGAGTTGCGAATTCGCGGCCTGTCCTGGCGGTGACGCGATCCGCTAAGCTGTCACCCCGAGGCGCTACGCAGACGGCCCGCGCGCGGGCCGTCTGCATGTCCGCCCCATCTCAACCGATTGCTTGGGACGCATGCGATTGCTCATTGCCGAAGACGAACTGGATATCCAGGGCCAGCTCCGCCGCCATTTCGAGGGCGAAGGCTACGGCGTCGAAGTGGCCGACACCGGGTCGGTAGCGCTCTATCTGGCCAGCGAATATCCCTTTGATGCCTTCGTTCTGGATCTGGGGCTGCCGGAACTGAACGGCCTGGAGATCATCCGCAGGCTGCGCGATCAGGGCAGCGGCCTGCCCATCCTGGCCCTGACCGCTCGCGGACGCTGGCAGGACCGGGTGCTGGGCCTGGAAACCGGTGCCGACGACTACCTGGTCAAGCCGTTCCACATGGAAGAATTGTCGGCCCGGGTGCGCGCCCTGGTGCGGCGTTCCCGTGCCGGAGCGGGAACGGTGCTGCGCTGCGGTTCGCTCGCCATCGA
>VEPB01000016.1 GCA_012026715.1 Methylococcaceae bacterium
CGATCCGCCTCTTGGAATATCCGCGATCTAATCTGGAAATGCGTCCGGCCAGTCACATGTGAAAAGACCTCAAAGTGCTCCGCTGGGATGCATGGATCGGTCGCGTCAATCCGCAACCTGCGCCTTCAGCGCCGGTTCGCACCACTTCAGTTGCTGCTGGTAGCGTTCCGCGGTTCCGGCTACCTTCCGCGCCACCGCCTGCAACCAGGGCTTTTCTCGCCAGGTGCCGCGCTGAAAACCGCCCTGCCCTTCGTGGTAGGCCAGATAGTGCCTAAAAGCATCGGTCTTGGGGATTTGCAGCTGAACGAAGCTGCGGTGCAGGTACCAGCCGACGAAATCGACGGCGTCGGCGAATTCGTCCCGATCGGCGCCGTCATTTGCGGTTCGGGTTTGATACCGCTGCCAGGTCTCGTCCTTGGCCTGACCATAGCCGTAAGCACTCGATGGCCGCCACAGGGGGATTCCGAGGAAGCGCACCCGCGCCGGCCGGGCGTCTTCAACGAAGCTGGATTCCTGGTTGATGATGGCCATCTGCACCGGGATCGGCACTTTCCAGCGCTGGGAGGCGCGCTTGGCCGCCTCGTACCAGTCCTCCTTCTCGGCGAAGATGGAGCATAAATCGGCGGTATTGCTGGGTGGCGAGCTGGCGCAGCCACACAGCGCCAGAACCGCCAGCGCAGCCGTCAGCTGCCGAAGCCGGCCCATAGCGGGACTAAATGCTGTATTCCTCAACCGGCTCCGCCTCGGCGGTGAGGAACCGCCCGATCTTGCCAAGCCCTTCGTCCAGGCAGAAATCGGCCGTATCCAGCAGGACATGGGTGCCATCCTCCGACGGCGGCGTACCGACGGCGCACAGGCAGATCAGCCCGGCGCGATTGACGTGTCCGGCGATCAAGGCCGCGTGAGCCGCATGCTCCGTACGGTTCAATACATAGCTGGCATGGCCTAAGTCGAACAATGCCCGCTCCAGTTGCAGCGCAGCTTCCGCCGCCTTTTCTCCCGTGAGCCACAGGGTGAAGGGCCGCTGGCCGAAGCGGGCGGCTCGTTCGGCGTCGGTCACCTTGTGCAGTTCTTCCCGGCCTTCCGCCAGTCCGCGGATCATTCCGGCCCCGACCGTCACATTGGTCAGCCGATCGATCACGATAAACGAACCGGTCCCCTTGCAGATCCCGTAGGCATCAAATGAAATCGGTGCGTTGAGGGTCACCTCACAGCGGCCGATTTCGTTGAGCTTCAACTGTTCCGCTGGATGCTGATCCAGGGTATTGACGTCGATGCGGTGGAGGATCCGGGCAAAGGACGCATTGACGGTCTTGGTGGTCTGCTTCAAGTAGTACTGCTTGCCGGGAACCATCGGGTTCTCGGTCATCCACACCACATCGGCATTGAAACGGGTGGCCACCTGCGGCAGGTTGTCCGGCCGAACCAGCATATCGCCGCGGCTGACGTCGATCTCATCCTCCAGGGTCACGGTGATCGCCTGCGGCGGGAAGGCCTGTTGCAGTTCCCCTTCGTAGGTGACGATGGCCTTCACCCGGCTGGTCTTGCGGGACGGCAGCGCCATCACCGCATCGCCCTTGCGCAGCACGCCAGCCGCCAGGGTGCCGCTGAAGCCGCGGAAATCCAGGTTGGGCCGGTTCACACACTGCACCGGGAAGCGCACATCGGCGAAGTTCTGGTCCTCGGCGATCTCGATAGAGTCCAGCAGTTCCATCAGCGGCTGGCCGTCGAACCAGGGCATCAAGCCGCTGCGATTGCCCACGTTCTCCCCTTTCAGCGCCGACATGGGCAGGAAGCGGATGTCGTGCAGGTCCAGGCTGGCGACGAAGGCCAGGTAATCCCGCTTGATCTGGTCGAACACCGACTGGCTGTAGTCCACCAAGTCCATCTTGTTCACCGCCACCACCACGTGCTTGATACCCAGCAGGGAGACGATGAAGCTGTGGCGCTTGGTCTGGGTCTGCACCCCGTAGCGGGCGTCGATGAGGATGATGGCCAGGTCGCAGGTGGAGGCGCCGGTGGCCATGTTGCGGGTGTACTGCTCGTGGCCGGGGGTGTCGGCGATGATGAACTTGCGCTTGGCGGTGGAGAAATAGCGGTAGGCCACGTCGATGGTGATGCCCTGCTCCCGCTCCGCCTTGAGGCCGTCGGTCAGCAACGCCGGATCGAAGTCGTCGCCGGTGGTGCCGAACTTGGAGCTGTCGCTGCGGATGGCCGCCAACTGATCCTCGTAGATCATCTTGGAGTCGTACAGCAGCCGGCCGATGAGGGTGCTCTTGCCGTCGTCCACGCTGCCGCAGGTGAGGAAGCGCAGCAACTCCTTGCGCTCGTGCTGGGCCAGGTATTCGAGGATGTCGCTGCTGATGAGTTCGGATTGGTGGGACATGGTTTTCTTGGTCTCTTCGCTATTCTTCGCCGCCAACCGCTGCCGATTGCCGGAATTTTTCTATATGCTTATCGTCGTTGAATTGAAAATGTCGGGTTACGCGAAAGAGCCGCTAACCCGACCTACATTGGTCAATCTCGGAGGCCGCCGATGCAATCCCTGCCGCAATCGACCGAGCGCTTCACCTATCGCGACTATTGTTCGTGGCCCGACGACGAGCGCTGGGAACTCATCGTCGGCGGCGCTTACGACATGAGCCCAGCTCCTTCGCGCAGCCATCAGGATTGGGTACTCGCCATTGGGCGCCAGATCGCCAATTTCCTCGATGACAAACCCTGCCGTGTCTATATCGCTCCCTTCGACGTGCGCCTGCCGGAACGGGACGAAGCCGACGATCTGGTCTTTACCGTCGTCCAGCCCGATCTTTCGGTCATCTGCGATCCATCCAAACTCGACGACGCCGGTTGCCGCGGCGCTCCGGACTGGATCATCGAAGTCCTCTCGCCCGGCACCGCGGCCAAGGACCAGATCATCAAGAAGGCGCTCTACGAACGCCACGGCGTCCGCGAATACTGGCTGGTCCATCCCATCGACCACATCCTGACCCGCTACCGGCTGGTCGACGGCCGCTACGCCCAACAAGAGGTATTCGAAACCGTCGATTCCACCGCCGCCGCCGTCCTAGACGGCCTTTCCATCGACTGGACCTTCGCCATTGCCCCCAAGCCGGCACCCGCCCGCCATCCCTTATCGTAGGTTGGGCAATGGCGCGGCTTTTTGCGCCTTTGCCCAACGAACCGGAATCGCCGCGTGTCGGATTGTTGGGCTAGCGAAGGAGCCGCTAGCCCAACCTACGTACTACGACCGGCCATAATACAAGGCAACCAACGCAACAGCGGCACTAAGCACCGAAGCCAGAGCGGATATCAGCGCAATTAGCCACAGCCGGGACTCGCGCACCGAACGCTCGGCTTCTAATAGGCGTCGCTGAAGTTCGAAGTCTGACGCTCGTGGAGAATTCCCGGAAACACTTTGGGTTCGCGGCCCACCTTGAATGTCCACTCCGAGTTCGATGCATCTCTTTTCCAACTCTTCGCCTTGCAACAGTTTCGACATCTCCCCCTCCTCCAAATGAACGTCAGAAATACCCTTCCTTCTTCTTCTCCTCCATCGACCCCGCCTGGTCGTGGTCGATGACCCGGCCCTGGCGTTCGGAGGTGGTGGTCAGCAGCATTTCCTGGATGATGTCGGGCAGGGTTTCGGCTTCCGATTCCACCGCGCCGGTGAGCGGGTAGCAGCCCAGGGTGCGGAACCTGACCTTCTTC
>VEPB01000324.1 GCA_012026715.1 Methylococcaceae bacterium
TGACGCCAGCGGTTACAATAAGGCCGACCCGATCACTGCCCCACCGTTCATGGCTATTCGATCCCTGCTGGAGCGGGACCTGTCCCACCTTTGGCATCCCTGCACTCAGATGAAGGACCATGAGCGGCTGCCGCCGATTCCCATCCGCCGCGGGCAAGGGGTCTGGCTGGAGGACTTTGACGGCAAGCGCTACCTCGATGCCATCAGCTCCTGGTGGGTCAACCTGTTCGGCCACTGCCACCCCTACATCAACGCCCGCCTGCAGGACCAGCTGCAACGGCTGGAGCACGTCATCCTGGCCGGCTTCACCCACGAGCCGGCGGTGACTCTGGCAGAGCGCTTGTGTGCGCTCGCTCCCACCGGCCTGAGTCGTTGCTTCTACGCCGACAACGGCTCGTCGGCGGTGGAAGTGGCCCTCAAGATGAGTTTCCACTATTGGCGCAACCAGGGGGAGACGGGCAAGACCCGCTTCATCACCCTGGCCAACAGTTACCACGGCGAAACCCTGGGCGCCCTGGCCGTGGGCGATGTGGCCTTATATAAGGAAACCTACGCGCCGCTGCTGATGGACGTAATCACCGCGCCGTCGCCCGACTGCTATGAGCGGGAGCCGGGCAGCAGTTGGGAGGATCATTCGCTGAGCCGTTTCCAGGCCATGGAAGCGCTGCTGGAGCAGCATGCCGGCCAGGTCTGCGCCGTGATTGTCGAACCGCTGGTGCAGTGCGCCGGTTCCATGCGCATGTACCACCCGGCCTATCTCACCCAATTACGGCACGCTTGCGACCGTTATGGCGTCCATTTGATCGCCGACGAAATCGCGGTGGGGTTCGGTCGCACCGGCACGCTATTCGCCTGCGAGCAGGCCGGCATCTCGCCGGATTTCCTGTGCCTGTCGAAGGGCCTGACCGGCGGTTATCTGCCGTTGTCGGCGGTGCTGACGGGCGAGGAGGTCTATCAGGCCTTTTACGATGATTACCCGACACTCAAGGCTTTCCTGCATTCCCACAGCTACACCGGCAACGCCCTGGCCTGTGCCGCCGCCCTCGCCACCCTGGACCTATTCGAGCGGGAGCACACCCTCGACCGGAACCTCGAATTGGCGCGGTGTATGGGGGCCGCGGTAGCGGACCTGGCCGATCATCCCCACATCGGCGAGGTTCGCCAGACCGGCATGATCCTGGCGATCGAGATGGCCAAGGACAAGGTGAGGCGCGAAGCCTATCCCTGGCAGGAACGGCGCGGACTGACCGTGTATCGTCACGGCCTGAACCGGGGCGTGCTGTTGCGTCCCCTGGGCAATGTGGTTTATTTCATGCCGCCTTATGTGATCGAGCCGGGTGAGATCGAGCTGATGGCACGGGTCGCCCGCGAAGGCATTGACCTGGCGACCCGCGCCTGAGCCGATTCCCCGAGCCATTCCATGCGTATTTCCCGTTTGTTCGTTCCGCAGTCCCTGGCAGCCGGCACCGCGCTCGCGCTCGATACGGAAGGCGCGCACTACCTCCGCAGCGTGCTGCGGCTCAAGCCCGGCGATGCCGTAGTCCTGATCAACGGCGAGGGCGGCGAGTTTCCCGCCGAGATCGTGCAGATGGGCCGCGATGGGGTGGGCGTCGCCGTGGGGGAATGCCAACGCCGGGATGCCGAATCGGCGCTGAGCACCCATCTGGGTCTGGGCATTTCCCGCGGCGAGCGCATGGATCTGGGTATCCAGAAAGCGGTGGAACTGGGCGTGAGCGCGATTACGCCGCTGCTGACCGAGCGCTGCGTGGTGCGGTTGTCCGCGGACAAGGCGGAGCAAAGGCTGCATCACTGGCAGCACGTGGCGCGCAGCGCCTGCGAGCAATGCGGCCGCAACCGCCTGCCGGAAATCCACCCGCCGGAGCCGCTTTACCCCTGGCTCGAACGTCAGCAAGGCCTGCGCTTCATCCTCCATCCCCATGGCGGGGTGGCCTTGCGGGAACTGCCGCTGCCTACGGGGCCGGTCTGCCTGGTGTCGGGCCCGGAAGGCGGATTCAGCGACCGCGAGCGGGATGATGCGCTGCGGCTCGGGTTTACCCCGTTGCGCTTGGGCCCCCGAATCCTCCGCACCGAAACCGCCGCCCTGGCGGCTCTGGCGGCAATCCAGACCCTGTGGGGCGATCTGGGTGGCTGAGCCCGTCCGCCTCGCCCTCCTTAATCCCTTTATCCCAATCTTCTCATGACCGAAAACATCCCGATCGACGCCGAAACCGGGCATCCGGAAGCCACCGTCTGCTGGCATCAGCTGTCCGTCGCCACCACCGAGACGCAGGCCGATGGCGCCGCCGATCTGCTGTCCGACCTGGGCGCCCTGTCAGTCAGCCTGGAAGACGAGGGCGATCAGCCGCTGTTCGAGCCCAAGCCGGGCGAGACGCCGATCTGGCGCAATACCCGGATCATCGCCCTGTTCGAATCCGCCACCGCCGCGGTGGCGGCGCGCCAGAGCCTGCTGGAACGCTTTGGCGAGGCCGGCTTCAGCGGCTGGCGCACCGAACTGATCCAGGACCAGGCCTGGGAACGGGCCTGGCTGGAGCACTTCAAGCCCATGCGGTTCGGGCGGCGGCTGTGGATCGTGCCGACCGGATTCGACGCTCCGGGCGATCCGGAAGCCGTATGCGTCAAGCTCGATCCGGGCCTGGCCTTCGGGACCGGCACTCACCCGACGACCGCCTTGTGCCTGGCGTGGCTAGATGGCCAAGACCTGGCCGGCAAGACCCTCATCGACTTCGGCTGCGGCTCCGGCGTGCTGGCGGTTGCCGGGCTGCTGCTGGGGGCGAAGTCCGCTGTTGGGGTGGACATCGATCCCCAGGCGCTCGCTGCAACCGCCGACAACGCCCGCAAGAACGGAGTGGAAGGCCGTATCGACAGCGTGCTCGCGCCGCAGCTGCCGCCCCACCCGGCCGATCTGCTGCTCGCCAATATCCTGGCGAATCCATTGATCGAATTGGCGCCGCAACTGACGGCCCTGATCAAACCCGGCGGCCAATTGGTGCTGTCCGGCATCCTGGAAGCGCAGGCCGAGGCGGTGCTGGAGGCCTATCGGACCCGCTTCCGCATGGACCCGCCCCAAGCCCTCGACGGCTGGGTCCGACTGACCGGGACGCGCCTCGATTAGATCGTCGGATGTCTTCTGCCGAACACCTCTTGGCTGTCGTCCAGGGCAGAAGCAAGGAACCGGCAAAATTTTTGGGCGTCCCACTACCGTCGTGAATCGGCGACAGCTATCATTGCCGGACGATGTATACCCAATGCCCCAGTTGTAAAACCACCTATCTGATCACCATCCGGCAGCTCCGCAACGGCCGCGGGGAAGCGTTGTGCCAGGAATGCCAAGTGGCCTTCAACGTTCTCGCGACCCTGTCGGAGAACGTCCGCGACGCCATCGTCGGGGACTCCCGGCAGCCAGCCTTGCCGGTACTGGGCAATGCCGAATCGGTCCCAAGCATCCCCTACGAGCGCAACATTGAGCGGCTACCGCCGGAGCACCTTCCCGGCATCACCGCCCCCGCCCGAAATCCGGTCAAACGCTATGTGGATTGGCCGTCCGATGAGGAACCGCCGGAAATTCCGACCTGGTCCTGGGCCAGCGCCCTCGCCTGGGGTTCGGGTATCGTGATGTTGGCAGGCATGCTGCTGGTCCAGCTGCTCATCTTCGAAGGCGACCGGCTGCTTCAGAACGCCCAACTTCGGCCTTTCCTCGATCTGGCCTGCGATACCCTGCATTGCTCCCTACCCGAATTCCGCGCCAGTCAGGATATCCGCATCGTCAGTCGCAGTCTCAAACCGGCCGCCGACGATGGTGACGGACTGGAGTTCAATCTGGTGATCGCCAACCACTCCAGCCTGGCCCAGGCCTTTCCCCGCATCAAGCTGGCATTGACCGATCACGGCGGGCGCCTGATACAGTCACGCATTTTTACGCCGTCCGACTACTTGCCGGGCGCCGACCAGCACATCATGCCGGTGGGGAAACCCTTCGAGATCAAACTGGTGCTGGTAAAGCCGCACCAAAACGTGCACGGCTTCGAGTTCGACCTGCTATGAGGACGACAGCTCCCTCTCATCAATCTCGGCCCGGCCAGCATCGGGACCGTTCTCCAAAAAAGTTCAGGGCGTTTCCGGCTGCAACCGCCGAGAAAGCCGAATTGGATTCAACCAGCGCTTCCCTTGGTAAAGATTGTTCATACCGCTGGAACCTCGCTCTTTGGAATAAAGAGCACTCCAATCCTGCCCGCGCCGGCCTTTCGGCCGGACCTCCCGCGCCCGCGTATCGACATCGGGCGACATTCGATTGGGACCGGGCAGACGCTGTCCCGAACAACCACAGCTGCCCCTGTCCGAGAGTTCTCGATGAGTTCACTTCATCGCTACGCTCGTCGGGAATCGCCCGGAGGAATGGCATGACCTCGCCAAAACCGTGAACCACCTCCAGCTAATCGGCAAAATTCATTCCCACCCCGGACCAGGACCGTCAGTTTTTTTTACATCCCGCCAAACTAGAAAAGAAATACATGTTCACAATCAATGGCATAAAAACCAACAGGGCTTCGGTATCTTTTTTGCTATTGATTATTTAAAGACTGACTCGAATCTACCTCGATTCGGATCAGGCAACGCCGGGAGTTGCCGGAACCATGCTTGGGCAATACCCTGAACCTGAATGGGAGCACGCCCTGCCGCTTCGTCGCTCTCATCGGTTGACCGGCATTGGATAGCTCAATTGGAGAGTTCTGACATGAGTCACTACAACCCCACGAAGGATGGAAGCCAAATAGGCCACACGTCGATGCAGGACCTGGACCTGACCATGCCCCGCGGCAGCATGCTTCGCGCGGCGCGCCACCGGATTGAATTGATCGGCATGGCGATGACGGCGTTGGCGGCGTTATTGGCAGGATGGAGCATCTATCAGGCCAGCCAGTGGTTCGGCGTCAGCGCCATGAACTACGGCAACGCCAACCTCCAATTGACTACCGCCGTTCAGGCGCATATGGAGGCTGATCGGCAGATGGTCGCCGATCTTCTGCAGCTTCAGGACTGGTTGCGCGCCGAACGGACCGGCGATATCGATACCGCCAGCTTCGTCGAAGGCCAATTCAGCGAGCGCTTTCACCGGCTGTTCGAGAAGTGGCGCGACGGCTCTCCGCACCGCGGGCTCACCTCCCCAGCAAATCGCGAAGGCGGCCGACTTGTGTTGAGCGCCGCCCCTGAGGAGCCGGTCGACATCCTCGCACAGACTGCCAAGGATGCCTTTCTCGCCGCTCATCAAGCCAACCTTCATGGCAACGACTTCCTGGTCGCCGGCATTCTGTTCGGCCTCGGACTTCTGTTCGGATTCTGTTGCATTCGGATGGATACTCCGATGCTGCAGATTTCCGCCCTGGTTTGCTGCGAATTGGCAACTCTCGCGGGCGTGGCCCTGCTGCTATCGGTTCCAGCCCATTTCGGGCTCTAACCTGCAACGCCATTCTTGAGAGCGTGTTTTAGAGACCATCCCGCATTTTTAAGCGCCCGCGCCCGGCCCCGAACTGAAAAATCTGCCGCCTATGCTTCCCGCTTTCGGCGATTACGCAGTTATCGGCGGCGGCGAGCCAACACCGCCAATGCGCTGCCCAGCAGCCATACCGCGCCGGGAACCGGCACTGACGAAACCTGCCAACCGATATCCGACATGGCGGCCAGATCCAGATCGGTAACCAATTTCCGGGTACCCTGGGTATTGGTGGGATCCATGGCGGCCTCTTGGGCAAATCCATCCACCAGACCTTGAGTAGCTTCGGCCCAGTGGGCGGAGTCGCCGGACAGGGCGATGGCTCCGCCATGCACGGCCTCGGCCGCCGGACCGTTGAACAAGCCGTTGGAGACCCAATGCCGCCAGGAATCGGCGGTTCCAAACCCCAAGACATGCCCCAATTCATGCAACGCGACCGAGTAAAAATCGCTGAGCGAGCCGCCAAAGGGTTCCGACGTCTTGGGATCAGCGTCGAAATACCAGGCACTGGTGGCATTGAAACTGATGCTGCCGCCCCAAGGCGCGAAGTCGGTGGCCCCTTGGCCGACGGTGACGCTCGGCTGGCCCCGGTCGATCACCGCGTTGACGAAACCCTCGGTACCGCTGGCGTAGTAGCCGCCGGGACCGCCCTGAGCCAACACGTTGACTCCCAAGCCAGAACTGCCGCTGACAAAGACGGTCACGGTATTGGCGGCGACGCTGAAGTTTTCCAGCGTCGTGGTCGATCCGGCGCTGGACGGCAACGCAACCACCGCGGCATAGGAATTGCCTCCCTCCGACGTGATCGCGACAAGGTTGTCGGCGAGATGACTGCCCCAATAGTTTCCAGCTGCTTCCATCAAGCTTTTCGCGGTGGCGTTGTTGGCAAAAAAGCCGCTCGTATCCAGGCTGTAATCGAAATGTATGGCGATGGCCTGTGCCGTTGGAGCGAGGATCAGCGCCGAAACACCGGCAACCACGAGCGACCATTTCTTCACTATGTGTTCTCCTAACGAAAAGGGCTGATTCATTACCTGCACGAAATAGCCGGCGGCAGGATTCGGCCATCTGGCGGGCAACCCATTTTAGTTCACGCCGGATGCCCACGGCCACCCAAAACGCCTGCGTGATCGCCTTCCCGGCCGGCCCCGTCCAGCGGGGCAACCAGACCCGCCCCAGGGCCAGAGTTTTTCCTGCATCCAAATTCATCTTCCCTGCGTAAAGCCCATCGAGCGGGCGATTTCAGTCGCCCGCCCCCATTAGCCCAGAAACAGAGGAAGATGCCATGAAAATCCAGATGCACCTGATCGCCGCCGGCTGTCTGCTGGCGGCCCCCCTCACCCACGCCGCCAGCCACCGGGAAGCGCCGCTGATCGCCCTCGACCCGGCGGCCGACCTGACCGACGTCTACGCCTTCGTCAGCTACGACAAGGCCAACCTGGAGCGCGCCCCGGAAGACCGGCGGGTGACCTTCGTGATGAACGTCAATCCGGGCCAGAACCCGGCCGACGGCCCCAACTACTTCAACTTCGCCGACGACGTGGTCTACCGCTTCAACCTGGACAACGACCGCGACGGCAAGGCCGACGACATCCGCTACGAGTTCCGCTTCAAGACCGAGGACCGCCCGGTCGGCGGCCCCGGCGGCCTGACCTCGCCGGTCCCTTATCTGGGCAATCCGGCCATCCCGGCAACCGTGCCGCTGCAGGGCATCACCGCGCTGGACGGCCCCGGATCGGAAGGCTTGACCCGGCGCCAGACCTATACCGTCACGGAGTTCCGCGGCCATAGAAAGACGGTGCTGTTGCGCGGTGCCATCGCCGTACCCTCCAACGCGGGGCCCGCCACCATGCCTCAGTACGAGAGCCTGGCCCAACAGGGCATCTACAGCGACGAGGCCAACGGTATCCGGGTGTTCGCCGGACAGCGGGCCGAGACTTTTTACATCGACCTGGGCGCCACCTTCGATACCCTCAACCTGCGCCGCTCACCGCCCCTGCTGAGCAGCGGCGCCGACGACGGCGACGGGATCAACCCCTTCGGCATCAACCGCTTCGCCGGCACCAATATCAGCACCATCGCCCTGGAAGTGCCGATCCGCCGCATCACCGCCAACGGCCATGCCGCCAGTGACGACAACAAATTGATCGGACTGTACGCCAGCACCAGCCGCAGCAAGGTGAAGGTGCTGCGCCGCAACGGCGGCTCCCGCAATGCCGGCGACCCCGTCCAGGTGGCCCGTCTGGCCAACCCCCTGGTCAATGAGCTGATCATCAATACCCCTTTCAAGGACGGCTGGAACGCCCAGGAGCCCGAGAAGGAAGCCAAGTTCCAGGAGTTCTACAAGACCCCGGTCATCGCCACCGCCCTGGATCTGGTGTTCGGCGGCTTCGGCGTCAAGGTGCCGGCCACTCCGCGCACCGACCTCATGCAGGTGTTCCTGAAATATCCCGGCCAATCCGTTGCCGGCAACGACTGCGGCAAACCCTGCTCCGAACTGCTGCGGCTCGACCTGTCGGTACCGCCGCGGGCGCCGGCCGCCCAAAGCCGGCTGGGCGCGGCCCTGGGCGGCGACCCGGCGGGCTTTCCCAATGGCCGCCGCCCCAACGACGACGTCACCGACATCGCCATCCGGGTGGTGGGGGGCACCGACTACATCAACGTCAAGGCCGGCGCCGGGGTCAACTTCCTCGACGGTGCGCCGGGCGCCGGCCTGCCCCAGGGCACGGGCAACCTCATGGGAACCACTGCGACCGGCATCGCCAGCGAGTTTCCCTTCCTCCCCACCCCCTATCCCGGCCGGGGCTGAGGTGGGCCATGACAGGCCCCTTGCACCTTCTCGCCTGGAGTCTCCTGCTGATCGCCGGCCTCGCGCCGGCGGTCGGCGCCGCGCCCCTGAACGAGCGGGCGTCGACCCGCGAAACCGGCGCTCGACCGCGGGCACCCACCGTCACCGGGATCGAACCGACCCTGAACCTGGCCCGAGACCTGCTGCAGCGCAACCGCACGAGTCGCGAGCCGGCCGAGGCAGAGAGGGTCCGCGTCCTGATCCGCCAAGCCCTGGTCTCTTCGCCTTTGAACGCCCAGGCCTGGACCTTGAGCGCCTGGGACGAGATGAACCGCCACAGCTTCCGCACCGCCCTCGACGCCGTGGAGCGCGCCCACCGGCTTGCGGCCCCCACCGCCCTGAGCTTAGGGCTTCAGGCCGACGCGCTGGTGGAACTGGGCCGTTACCGGGAGGCGGTGGCGGCGACCCAACAGCTGCTGGACCATTTCCCCGGCCTGCCGGCCTTGTGCCGGGCCGCCCATCTGCGCTGGCTGCACAGCGACGCGGACGGCGCAATCGCCCTGCTGGAACCGGCCCTGCGCGCGCCGCCGACCGGCTCGAAATCCCACGCCTGGGCCTTGCTGCAAAAGGCCGAAGTCGAATTGAACGCGGGACGGATCGAGCCGGCCGAGCGGTCGCTTCAACGTGCCGAAACCCTGTTTCCCGGCAAGCCGGAAGCAAAGGCCCTGCGGGCGCGCCTGCTGGAAGCCCGCGGCGATGGACATCGAGCGCTGCAGCAATGGCAGGACAGCCTCGCCGGCTATCCCAGCCCGGATTCCGCCGTGGCCGCCTGGCGGCTGGCTCGGCGCATCGGCGACAGCGAAGCGGCACAGCGCCTGGATCGGCTGCTGGAGGGACTGGCACGGCTGGATTCCCGCGGCGATCCTCTATTCCGCCGCAGCCTGGCCGAATACTACGCCATCAAGGACCCGGCCAGCGGGCGCGCCGAGCCCCTGGCCCGGCAGGAACTGGCGCAGCGGCCGGACATCTACGGCCATGCCCTGCTGGCCTTCGTCCTGCGCCAATCCGGCAAGATCGTCGAAGCCGACCACCACGCCCGACTGGCCTTAAGGCTCGGCACCCCCGACCGGCGGCTGCGGCACTGGGCTGCGGGGGCGGATTCCGACGCGACGCCCCCTGCCCCGCGCCAACTGGCCGCGAGGCTGCCATGATCCGAGGTTTGGCCGCCCTGGTGTTGTTCGGGCTCTCCGTCGCAGTTGGAGCCCATCCCCTCGGCAACAACACGGTCAACCGCCAAGCCAGCCTGTCCGTATCTCGCCATGGCGTTCAAATCGACTATCTGCTCGACCTGGCGGAAATCCCCGCGTTGGCCGCCGCCATCGAAGCCGACGGGGACGGCGACGGTCGGACGACGCAAGCCGAGTGGGACGGCTGGGCGGCCGCGCGCCAGGAAGACATCCGCCGGTCGCTCTCCCTCAGGCTCAACCGGCATGACCTGACACTGCTGCCGGGCGGACGCCAATGGCGGCTGTTACCGGGCCAGGCGGGCCTGGACACCCTCAGACTGCGGCTTGGCTTTCAGACCGAAATAAGCGATGCCGCGACCGATCCGGAACTGGCCTATCGGGACGGCTATCAGGCGAACCGTTTCGGCTGGCAGGAAATCAGGATCATCGGCCGGGGAGGGATGGTCGTGTTAGCCGCCAACGTTCCGCAACGGGACCGCAGCAAGGGACTCACCGACTTCACGCTGGCCGATGGTGACACTGCGCCCCGGGAACTCGCCGCCAGCGCCCGGTTGCGGTTCGATCCTGCGGCGAGCCCCCTCGACGGGGCGGCGCGATTGGCGGGAGAATCCGTCGATTCAGGGCGAAACGCCGATCGAACGAATGCCACCGCCGGGCGCTGGACCGAAGCCTGGCATTTCTACCGGCTGGGACTGCATCACATCGCGGTGGGTCTTGACCACCTGGCTTTCCTGCTGGGCCTGCTGCTGGCGGCGCGGCGCCTGGCCGAACTGATCCAGGTCATCACCGCCTTCACCGTCGCCCACAGCCTGACCCTCGCCCTGGCCGCCAACGGCTGGGTCGCCGCGCCGGGCCGCACTGGTGGAGCCGGCCATCGCCGCCAGCATCGTCTACGTGGGCGCCCGCAGCCTCACCGGAACGGGCCGCGGCCACGGCATTTACCTGGCCTTCGGCTTCGGCCTGGTGCACGGGCTAGGGTTTGCCGGCGCGCTGGCGGAATCCCTCGCCGGAGGGATTCACAGCGGCCGTTACTGGATCAGCGATCTGGCGGCGTTCAACCTGGGGATCGAGAGCCTGCAACTGGTGGTCGCCGGCATCGCCTTTGCCCTGTTGGAGCGGAGCCGCCAGCAGCCCTGGGCGGGTCCGGCCACGGCGACGGCGTCGTTCGCCGTGATGGCGGCAGGGATGGGCTGGCTGGCGGTGCGGATCGCCACCCCGTAGGCGGGGCTTCAGCCCCGCTGGCGACGGCCACGCTCCGCAGCCGAGGCTTAAGCCCCGCCACCACCGGCTACGGCGCCACCTCCCGCTCCCCCCGCACAAACAGCAGGGCACCGGCATCGGTGGTCAGTTCCCGGTGCCGGCTGCCGGGCGGGGCCAGCTGGTAGTCTCCCGCCAGCAGCAGGATGTCGCCGAGATAGATCTCTCCCTCCAACACCATGCATTCCTCATCCTGGCGATGGCCGTGTTCCGGCAGCCGGGCGCCGGGCTGCAGCCGGTAGTAGCGGGACCACCGGCCACCCTCGCCCCACAGTTCGCGGACGGTCACGCCCGGAGCAATCTCAATCCAGCCATCGCCGGCGCCGCGCACGGTCGTGCCTTCCGGGCCGGCCAGGGGCAGGATTCCGCCCAGCAGTTCCCGCCAAACGGAAGCCGAGTGGCCCAGCGAAGTGCCCCTCAGAAAAGCCAGAGCCCCGCCACGCGATTCGATGCCGCCGTGGCGGCTACCGGCCGGGGACAGCTGGTAATCGCCGGGCCCCAGTTCCACCTCGGCGGTATGCAGCTCGCCGCGCAGCACCATGCCTTCCTCCGCCCAGTTGTGGCGGTGGGCTGGCAAGGCGGCGCCGGGCGCGAACTCGATCAGCACCGAAGCCCCTTCCGGACCGTTCCACAAGGGTTTGAAGCGAACGCCCTGCTTCAGCGTCTGCCAGCTGCCCCGCTTGAGCCGCACCGTCAGCAGGCCGGTTTCGCCGGCGCGGCCGTCGGCGGCCCGCGCCAGCAATCGGGAACGCAGGGCCTCGCGCCGCGGCGGATCGACGGGCGTCTGGCCTTCCGCCAGCAACCGGTTCAGCCGCTCCTGATCGGGCTCGTCGGGCGATTCCTGGGTTGACTGCGGTGTGGTCATGGAAGCTTTACCTCGTAGTCGGTCGGAACCAGCAGTTCCTTCAAGCTGGCGAGCGCCCTGCGGATGTGGGACTTCACCGTGCCCAAAGGCAAACCTGCGTGGAGCGCGATTTCGTCGTGGCTGAGCCCCCGGAAGAATGCCAGGGACAGCAGCTGGCGCGGCACCGGATCGCGCCGGGCCAAAGCCGCGTGCAAGGTCTGGCCTTGCTGCAGTGCGCTGAGCAAATCCGGCGGCCCCACCCCATCCGGGGCTTGCTGCATTTCCAGGGTTTCCGGCTCCAGCTCGCACTCCTCGGGATCGACCCGGCGCAGCGCATCCAGGGCCCGGCTGCGGGCGATGGTCATGCCCCAGGCGAGCGCGCTGCCACGCCCCGCGTCGAACCGCGGCGCCTGGCGCCAGACCTGCCAGAACACATCCTGCGCCGCCTCCTCGGCCATGGGTACCCGCCGCGTGATCCGCAGCGCCAGACCGTAGACCCGTCCGGCCAGCCGGTCATAAAGTTCCGCCAAGGCCGGTTCATCGTGGTCGGCGATCCGCTCGATCAGACTCTGCAGCAGTACCTCTTCCAACGGCCCGGTTTCCGGAACAGTGTCAAACGAAGCGGTCACTGCCTCCTCGCCAGCCGGCTCGGAATCCGACCAGGCATCGACCTCCCCTTCGCCTTCCGACGCTGTGTTCATCGCGCTCCCATTGACTACTAGTACGCCAAACCCGGCCAGTTGGATGCTCGGCGGCGATGATAGCGGATTGCGCGCGGGGATTCCGCCTCGGCCAGACATCGCAGGCTAAGGCTGGCTCTTCTTCCGGGAAGTTCTTGGTACGATGAAACATCGCGCTACAGAGGTGATTGCGGCCACCGTGGCGGCAAGAGCGCTTGCCGGGGAACTTGGATCGGGCTGAAACTTCCAACAGAAGTCCCCTCAGACCATCCGTCGAGCCCGATACCGTGAGCCGAGAAAACCAACCTCAGCGCCAGAAGACCGTTCCCATCCTCATCGTCGCGATTCTGGGAATCCTGTCGGCCCACTTGATTTCCCGAAGCGTCAACCCGGAAGAGTCCATGGAAGAGCAGGATGTCGCCGAAGCGCCGCCGCCGCCCACCTTCGAGATGACCGAGGAAGGCATCCTGGCGCTGTCGCCCTTCATCCGCTCGGCCCACTTGAGCCCCGCGACCGATTCGTCAGCGGGAAAGCAGGCGGGCTACCTGGCCAGCATCACCATAGAAAAGGAACCCCACACCCTGGGGGCCGGCGACTGGAACGTGATCGCCCACGACGTGCGCAGCCTCTCGGAATTACTGCTCAAGCAGCCACAAACCAGCGGGATCCGGTTCAGCTTCGCGGACCCGGAACAGCACAACCTGGAATGGGCGCGGGCCACCGTCAGCCGCGACCGGCTGCCGGGCGACTGGGAGGAACTGAGCTACTTGAAGTTCTTCGGCCGCATCGAACCGGAAGCCACGACGCGGGAATCGGAAACCTGGCTGTGTGAGTTCTACCGCCAATACGCCAGCGCCCGCCCCGGCGGCAATCTGCCGGAGACTTGCGTCGGGCTTTAGAGGATCAGAAAAACGATATCATGCGACCCTACCTTTCCCTCTTGGATCAGGTAAATGGGGGGGCCTTAGCGAAGCGTTGTCCACCTGATGTAGCGCACCAGCACATTGGTATCCAGCCCGATCAATTCGCGGAAGCGCCCCGCTCCGCGATGGCCGCATCCATTTCCTCGACCGTTACCGTTTTCTTGGGCTTGCCGAACTTCCCTTTGAGAGCCGTCACCGGGCGCGATGCCGCAACGAATTCATAGCGGCCGGGCTCGATCTCCACGATTTCAACCCGGTCGCCGGTCTTCAGCCGCAACGCTTCCCGCACCGGGGTTGGGATCGTGATCTGTCCGTTGCGGTTGACGGTCGCTGTGGTCATAGCACTACCTCGCTCTCAATTTGCCTTACTTCATTGTAAGGCACTTGGCGGGACAAATAGGAGCCCATGCCCATCCCCAGAGAGAGCACCGGCCCCAGCCACACTGCGACACCGTCATCCGAAAAGTCAGGAAACCCACGACAAATCGAGTCTGACCTCAAAACCGCCTCGCCTGCGACCACGGCCAGGTCACCTTTCGCTACCGCAACAGCAAGACCCGTCGCACCGAAACCCGCTCCCTGTCAGGGGCTGACTTCCTCAATTTGTTGCTCCAGCATGTCCTGCCCAAAGGCTTCCGCCGTGCCCGCAACTTCGGCTTTCTCCACCCCAACAGCAA
>VEPB01000416.1 GCA_012026715.1 Methylococcaceae bacterium
CCCAGTGGATCATGGAGCGGGCCTTTGCCGACTGCCGCAAGTTTCACGAGCAGGGTTTGGATCTGACCGTGGCGATCAATTTGTCGGCTAAGGACCTGCACGATCCGGAGTTGCCCGACCGCATCGTCGGGGTGATGGCCAAGACCGAGGTGCAGCCGGAGTGGTTCATCTTCGAGATCACCGAGAGCAGCATCATCGTCGACCCGGATCGCGCGCTCAACGTGCTGGAGCGGATCAACGGGCTGGGCTTCGGCCTGTCCATCGACGATTTCGGCACCGGCTATTCCAGCCTGGCCTATCTGCGCAAGCTGCCGGTGAACGAACTCAAGATCGACCGTTCCTTCGTGCGCGACCTGGCGGAGGGCCAGAAGGACGACGTCATCGTGCGAGCCACCGTGCAGCTGGCCCACAATCTGGCGCTGACGGTCACCGCGGAAGGCGTTGAGGGTGCCGAGACCCTCGCGGCGCTGAGGGATTGCGGTTGCGACCGGGCCCAGGGCTATCATTTGAGCCGGCCGGTGCCGCTGGGTGCGTTTATGGAATGGCTGGGGCGGGGAACCTGGCAGGTCCGGCGTCATCGATCCGACCCTGCCGAGGTCTGATCGGGGTCATTGGCTGCGGTCGGCGCCGCCGCGACCAATCGGCTCCACCCCCAGTTTCCTCAGGCTGTCGGCGGCCCTCTTGCTGCCGGTCTTGAGCCAGACCTCGTACAGTCGCATCACGTCGGGACTAGCGCCGAGGCTGGAGTTTTCGCTCACCTCAGTCAGCACGTCGACAAAGGACTGGAATTTTACCGACAGTTCTCCGAACACCGCGCCGAATACCTTGCCACGCGCCGAGCCGGCGGCATGGTCGGCCAGGAATCCATAAGCCGCGCCGCCCATGGCGATGTAGTAGTCGACGTCGACCAACTTCCGGCTCAGGCTGGCGGAAAACAGGCCGGCCACCACCAAGGCCATATCACCCAAGCGCTTGAGGCTGACCTGGCGGGCTTCCGGCGTCGTCGCCTCGACTGCCTGGGCGTAGATCAACGCGAGTGGTTGACAGATGACTCGGCGTTCCGATCCGGCAAACAGATTTTCGGCACGGGTGAAATAGGTCAGCAGGTTTACGATGTAAAACACCGTCTCTTCGCCGGCGGCGACCTGCTGGTGGCTGAGCGCGGTGGTGACGCAGCCGTTGAAGTATTCGGCGACGTTCATTCCGACGATGACGCTGCGATCGGTGGTTGCGGGCGACATGACTGGACTCCTGACACAGAAGGCTAAACCCAAGCCGGTCGACGATCTCCCTTTGACAGTTTATCGTCCGATCAGACCGCTCCTTGACCATTTCGGACGACAGCCATCGGTTTTCAAAATAGATCAATCGCGACTAGGCGCCAAGTGGGTTGTCGGTCTCAGGCGTCACCACCCGTCCCGCTTCCAGCTTGATGCGGCGGTCGCAGCGCTGCGCCAGTTGGGCGTCGTGGGTGACGAACAGCAGGGTGGTGCGGTGTTCCCGGTTGAGCTGGAACAGCAGGTCGATGATGTGCTGGCCGGTGGCGCTGTCCAGGTTGCCGGTGGGTTCGTCGGCGAACAGGATGCGCGGCGTGGTGGCGAAGGCGCGCGCCAGCGCTACCCGCTGCTGCTCGCCGCCCGAGAGTTGGCGGGGATAGTGGCGCACGCGGGCGCTTAGCCCGACCCGCTCCAGCATGGCGCGGGCCTGGCCCTCGGGTTCAGGAACCGCCGCCAGTTCCAGCGGCAGCAGCACGTTTTCCAGGGCGGTGAAGTGTTCCAGCAGTTGGAAGGACTGGAACACAAAACCCACTTGGCGGGCCCGCACCGCCGCGCGGCCGTCCTCGTCCAATTCGCTTAAGTCGGCCCCGGCCAGCCGAACCCGGCCGGCGGTCGGGGTGTCCAGGCCGGCCAGCAGGCCCAGCAGGGTCGACTTGCCGGAGCCGGAAGCCCCCAGGATGGCCACCGTTTCCGCCGGTTTGATCGAGACCGTCACAGCTGTCAATATATCCAGCCAGCCGTCGCTGACCCTGACCCGCTTGCCCAAGTTTTCCGCTTCGATGACCGCTTCGTCGCCCCGCATGCTCGCAATCCTGTGTGGTTTGATGATGGCGCTGTTGCCGGGCTGGAGCGTGGCGCGGGCCATCGTGGTGCTGGGGGATAGTATCAGCGCCGGTTACGGCTTGGACAATCCCGACCAGGGCTGGGTGGGGCTGTTGCAGGCCAAGCTCAAGCCAACCGGCACCGAGGTCGTCAACGCCGGTATTTCCGGCGACACCAGCGCCGGCGGGCTGGCCCGGGTCGACGCCCTGCTGGACCGCTACCAGCCGTCCGTAGTGCTGTTGGAACTGGGCGGCAACGATGGCCTGCGCGGCCTGCCGCCGGCCCAGATGGCAGACAATCTGGGCGAGATCATCCGCCGCGTCCAGGCCCGCCAAGCCAAGGTGCTGCTGCTGGGCATGCGGATTCCGCCCAATTACGGCAAGCGCTACAACGAGATGTTCGAGGCAGTGTTCCCGGAGCTGGCCCAACGCCTCGGCGTGGCTTACGTTCCATTTCTGCTGGAAGGCGTGGGCGGTAACAACGGCTTGATGCAGCCTGACGGATTGCATCCCAATATGGCGGCCCAGCCGGTCCTGCTGCAGCGGGTCTGGGAAAAATTGGCGCCGCTGCTGTAATTGGCACGGACTACTAGCGACCGAGCCTGCTCGAAAATTGTCACGGTAATTTCATGTCTTCACTGTTGTCCTCAGCCGAACACAGCCACCTGATTCTGGTGGATTTACAGCCCCGTCTGTTGGCCGCGATGCCGGAACCTGATCGAGCCGGCATGTTGAAATCTACCAAGTTGCTGGCGCGGGCCGCCGGTCTGCTGGAGATTCCGGTCACCGCCACCGAGCAATATCCCAAAGGCCTGGGCGCGACCGATCCGGAAGTGTTGGAGGCGTTGCCGGCCGCCTGCCGGCGGTTCGAGAAGACCGCCTTCTCCTGCTGCGAGGCCGAGGGCCTGAGACCGTCGCTGGAAGTGACCGGGCGTCGCCAAGTGGTACTGGCCGGGGTGGAGGCCCACGTGTGCGTGCTGCAGAGCGCCATGGATCTGGTGGCCTTGGGCTTTCGGGTGTTCGTGGCGGAGGACGCCATCGCCTCGCGCGATCCGGCCCACAAGCGCAACGCCGTGGAACGCATGCGCCAGTGCGGCGTCATCGTCAGCAACGCCGAGTCGGTGGTGTTCGAGTGGCTTAGCGATGCCGCCCATCCGCAGTTCAAGACCTTGTCTGCCCAGATCCGCTGATCCTTTCAAGACGTCAACGCAACTCCATGAAAGTCAAAGAATTCATTGCGCGAATCAAGAGCGGGGAACGGGTTTCCTTCGATGAGAGCATCGCCCTGATCAAGGAACACTACGACTACACGCCGACCCGATTCAGCAATGGCGTCGGCAATACCCGGGTGATCAACGAGGCCGGCAAAAACGAGGGATCCTGCCGCATCCTTGCGTTTGCCCGCCTCAACCGGTTGACGCGGGAACATACCCTGGCGCTGTTCGGCGAGTACTACTGGGAGCATGTGCTCAACAACCCGGAAGGCAGAGATCACGCCAACATCCGCAACTTCATGAAGCACGGTTGGGCCGGCATCGCGTTCGATGGCGAGGCACTAAGGCGACGCGAGCCGCGCGACGGCGGT
The DNA here is from genome assembly GCA_012026715.1 of Methylococcaceae bacterium. GTDB lineage: Bacteria > Pseudomonadota > Gammaproteobacteria > Methylococcales > Methylococcaceae > VEPB01. The sequence continues at coordinate 3,684 of VEPB01000416.1, forward strand.
TAAGCTCCCGCGCGCTCTGCTTGCCGGCGGTGCCGGCTCCGCCGTTTCCTCGCCGGCGCGGCACGCTCAGCGGCGCGGCTCGGGCGCGGTTCCCACCGCCAGCTTCTGAACGATCAAGCTACCGATCATGTCGCCTTCCACGTTGACCAGGGTGCGCACCGTGTCCAGCAGCCGGTCGATGGGCAGCAGGATGGCCACGGCTTCTGCCGGCAGCCCCACCGCCTGCAGCACCATGATCATGGTCACCATGCCGGCGCTGGGAATGCCCGGCGCGCCGATGGAGGCGATGATGGCGGTGAAGCAGATTACTGCCTGCTGCACCAGGTTCAATTCCATCCCCACCAGATTGGCGACGAACAGCGCCGCCGCCGCTTCGTAGAGGGCGGTGCCATCCATGTTGAGGGTGGCGCCCAGGGGCGGCACGAAGTTGGCGATGGCCTTGTCGACCCCCAGTTCCCGCTCGGCGCAGCGCAGGGTGACCGGCAGCGTGGCCGAGCTGGAGCTGGTGGCAAACGCCGTGATCAAGGCCTCCCGGGCACCGCGGAAGAAGAAGCGCGGGCCGACGCCCGCTGCCAGGTAGAGCAGCAGCGGCAGGGTCACGAAACCGTGGAACAGGGCGCCTCCCAGCACCACCAGGATGAACTTCCCCAGCCCCGCGAACAGCGCCGGCGTCTGGGTTGCCGCCAGCTTGGCCAGCAGGGCGCACACGCCGTAGGGCGCAAGCTTCATGATCCAGCCGATCATCACCATCACCAGTTCCTGCCACTGTTCCAATTGCTCCCGCACCCGCCCGGCGCGTTCGCCGCGGACGACCAGCGCGATCCCCAGCAGGATGGCAAACGTCACGATGGCCAGGATTTCGCCTTGGGCCATGGCGGCGATGGGATTCATGAACAGGCTGTGGAGAAACTGCGAGAAGAACTGATCGAGCGTGAGCCGCTTGGCGTCGTAGTGAGCCATCGCCTCGCGGAACAGGTCCAGGTTCAGTCCCGCCCCCGGCGCAAAGTAGTTGGCGGTGAACAGCCCCAGCAGGGTCGCCAGGGTGGTGGCGACGAGGAAATACGCCAGGGTGTATTGCCACACCCGGTGCATGGCGTGGTGGGCCTGGAGGTTGGAGATCCCCACGGTGATGGAGGTGAAGATCAACGGGATCAGGATCATCTTCAGCAGGTCGATGAAGATCCCTCCGACCATGCCCGCCAGGTAGAGGCCGCCCTTGGCGAAGCCGGTGCCGGCTTCCAGCTGGAACCAGGTGCCCAGCAGCACGCCCAGCAGGGCGCCCAACAAGATCTGGGTGTTGAGCGAGAGCGTGGGGGTCGGCCGATCCGGCAGTTGCGCCGCCGTCGCGGCGGTACCGTTGCCGGCACGGCGCGATCGCAGGTAAAGCAGCAGGATGACCGCCAGCACCAGGCCGATGATCAGCATTTCGTAGTTTTTCGCCTGCTCAAGCAGCGGCTTGAAGGCGGCGCCCAGCTGATAGCCGATGTAACCAAAGGAAATCGCCCAGATCGCCGCCCCCAAGCCGTTCAGCAGACAGAAGCGGCGCGGCGCCAGGCCGCTGGCGCCGATGGCGAAGGGGGTGACGTTGCGGATGCCGTAAACGAAGCGGAAGCCCAGGATGATCAGCACCTGCTGGCGGTACAGCAGGTCGAACACCTTTTGGGCCTTGGTTCGCCAGCTCGGCCTTCGCGCCAGCAGCGGCATGCCGCCGCGGCGGCCGATGAAGTAGGCGGTCTGGTCACTGGCGAAGCTGCCCAGGAAAGCCGCCAGGATCACCCAGTGCAGGTCGAGATAACCCTGGTGAGCCAGAAAGCCCGCCACGATCAGGATGGTCTCGCCTTCCAGGAAGGTGCCGATCAGCAGCGCCCAATAGCCGTATTCGATAATGAGCTGTTCGGCGGTCATGGCGTGGCTAGGGCGTAACGCGGCCGATTGCTGCAATGGCCCGTGCCACTGTCTGTAACACGGGTGGCCGGGAGAATGCTGAGAAAGTCTCGAAGGGCAGACAGAGATGGGACATGGCGGCAGCCGCGGCTAGGGGCCGGCTAGCTTACCACGGCGGCTCGCACCCCGGCCGCCCGCCGGCTGCAACCCATCGGTAGGGTACGTTTCGCGGGCCAAAGTGGTCGGGTGCCCGAAACCGCGTCGGCTGCGGCCAGGAACTTTCGATCACCGTGGCCCGCCTCCCTCCGAGAACAAATGTGAACTCCGGCCGAGATGGCTCTTCATAACGGCTTAGGGGACAGTTCCCATTTCTCGACCCGATTTCTCCCGGCCTGCTTGGCCGTATAGAGTGCGCGGTCGGCGAGGGTGAGGCTGCTTTCCGGACCCGTCGCGCCGGAGTCCATCAAGGCGATGCCGATGCTGACCGTCATGCGGATGCTCTGCTGATCCCTTTGCAATGGCGTTTCGGCCACATGCAGGCGCAATCGTTCCGCAAAGGTACCGGCCTTGATCAGGTCGGTGTCCGGCAGGACGATGGCAAATTCTTCGCCGCCCATCCGTCCGACCAGATCGACCTTGCGCAGCTGGCTGCGGACGATCTCGGCGAAGTGCCTCAGCAGGGCATCGCCGCAGGCATGGCCATAGGTGTCGTTGACACGCTTGAAGTGGTCCAGATCGAGCATGAGCACGGAAGCCGCAAGCTGAGGATTCCGTTGGACCCGGGCAAACTCTTCCTGCAAGCGCACGAGAAAATAGCGTCGGTTCAGAAATCCGGTGAGGGAGTCTTTCGTCGCCAATTCCAATAACTCTTCTTCCATCAGCTTGCGGTCATTGATGTCGACGCAGGAGCCGATGAAGCCGGCAAAATGGCCCGTTTCGTCGAAACGGGGCACGCCGCGATCGCTGATCCAGCGATATTCCCCGTCGTGGCGCCGTAAGCGGTATTCGACACTGAAGGGGAGACGATGGTTGAAATTCCACTCGTAGCAGTTCCGAACGAGTTCCAGGTCATCGGGATGCACATTGGCGATCCATCCCTGTTCCAATTCCTGAGCCATGGTCCTCCCGGTGAACTCCAGCCACATGCTGTTGAACCAAACCGCCGCCTTGTCGGCATCCGCCAGCCAGATGAATACCGGGGCCGAGTTGGCCATCAGCCGGAACCGCGCCTCACTTTCCTGCAACTCCCTGGCCCTTAGATCTGCCAGTGCCAGGGCCCTGCCTCGACTCAGGAATTGCCCGACCAACAAGGCCAAAATGACGCTGAGGGCCATGCCGGTGCCGGCAATGACCAGTGGTATCGTCGCGTCGAGCCGGGATTGAAAACCTGGCGCCGTTCGAATGACCAGTGTCCACGGATGGCCGGAAATCAGCACATGTTGCGTGGTGCGCAGGGAAGATTCATCCGTTCCGTTGGCCGGAGAGCCAAACAGGCGGCTTGCTTCGGCCTCCTGCTCGCCGTCGAAAATTTCCAGCTGCAGATCGGCTTTCTGTTCCCCGCCGATTCCTCGCATCAAATCGTTCATCCGGAATGGCGAATAGACCCAGCCGACGATGGCGGATCTGCGCTGTTCCAAAGTGTCGTGGGACAAGTCGTTCCGGTAGACCGGCAAATACATGAGGAAGCCGGCCTGCACGTCCTCATCGGTTTCCTGTACCAGGATGACCTTGCCCGAGACAGCAATCCGGTCGGTATCGCGAGCCAAGGTCATCGCCTGATTGCGCACGGGCTCCGAATACATGTCATAGCCGAAGGCCCGCAGATTGCGGCCCGCGAACGGCTCCAGATAGAGGATGGAGGTGTAGACGGCCCGCTCTCCCGCGGGATAGATGTCGTAGTCGGGAAACCCTTGCCGGCGAACCTGGTCGACGTGCCTGGTCTTGCTCTCCCTCGGAACGATCAGTGAGAAGCCGACGCCTTGGACTCCGGGATAGCGCCTTTCCAGCGCCAATGCTGAGACGAAAGCATGGAATTCCGCCCGCTCGACCGCGATGGATGCGGCAAACAAGCCACGCGTTCCGTACAGGACTTGGCGATAGTTTTCCAGGCGGTCCTCGATGTCATCCCGCAAATCGCGAACCCGAAGATCGAAATAGGCTCGCCGATCCCGTTCCACGGCGTTCCGCGCAGAGGACCACAGGCCATAGGTGATGGACAAGGCCAGGATCAAGGTCAAGCCGGTCCAGCGCCGGGCGCACGCTGAACCTCGGGTCGCTTGCCTGGAGCGAGGCTGATGGGGCATCGATAGCATTGATTCGGTCCGGCGCCTATTCCCTATGGTCGTTCCCATCCGATCCGACGCGCAGATGGTGGCTTTTACCCTATTGTCCCATTTTGACAGCCCTTCTACCGACTGGTGCCTGTGGTGAAACGATGCGCCGAGGCTGGGCTAGCAACATGGTCGCCAGCCAGGGAACTGCGGGGCATCTTCAAAACCTGGCAGGGAAATGGGATGGACTCCTCCCCTCCCTGGCGGCATCGGGATGTGCCAAAGTGGAGGTGAAGCCAATCACTTGCTGAAGAGGATGAATCCAAGATGAATGCTACGACGATTGGTTTGGAGATTGCAAAGACGGTATTCCGGCTCCACGGGGTGGATCGTTCGGGTAAGGCGGTGTTGCGCAACCAGTTGAGGCGGAGAGATGTCTTCGCCTATTTTGCCAATCTGCCGGCGGCGCGGATCGGAATCGAGGGCTGCGCCAGGGCGCATTATTGGGCGCGTGAGTTGATCAAGCCCGGTAGGGTACGCTGCGCGTACCTTAAGCCACGCC
>VEPB01000194.1 GCA_012026715.1 Methylococcaceae bacterium
TCGGCGCCGTCGATGACGCGGTGGTCGAAGGACAGGCACAGGGGCAGCATGAGGCGCGGTTGCCATTCGCCGTTGATGTACACCGGTTTTGTCTGAGCCTTGCTGACCCCCAGGATCGCCACTTCCGGGGCGTTGATAATGGGGGTGAAGCCGGTCGAGCCGATGCCGCCCAGGCTGGAAATGGTGAAGGTGCCGCCCATCAGTTCCGGGGTGCGGAGTTTCTTGGCCCTGGCTTTCTCGCCCAGTTCAGCCAGCTCTTTCGACAGTTGGAACAAACCCTTGCCGTCTGCCTCCTTGAGCGGCGGCACAACCAGTCCGTCGGCGGTGTCGATGGCGATGCCGATGTGGTAATAGCGCTTCAGGATCAACTGCTCGCCGTCGTTACTGAGGGAGGCGTTGAACTGAGGGTAGGCCTTGAGCGCCGCGATCACCGCGCGGATCAGGAACGGCAGCAGGGTCACCTTGACGCCCTGCTTGTCGGCCTCGGCCTTGAGGGAAACGCGGAAGGCTTCCAGCTCGGTGATGTCGGCCTCTTCCTGCAGGGTGACGTGGGGTATGGTGACCCAGTTGCGATGCAGGTTGGCGGCGGTCAGCTTCTTGATGCGCGACAGGGGCGACGATTCGATCGGGCCGAACTGGGCGAAGTCGATCTCCGGCAACGGCAGCAAGCCCAGGCTCAGGCCGGCGCTCGGCTCCGGCGCCGTCAGCCGCGCCTTGATGTAGTTCTGCACGTCTTCCTTGAGGATGCGGCCCTTGGGACCGGTGCCCTTGATCCTGGCCACGTCGGCACCCAGTTCGCGGGCGAAGCGGCGCACCGAGGGGCTGGCATGGGCGGAGCCGCCCGCGGCCGGTTCCGGGATGGGCGGCGGCGCCACCGGTGCCGCCTTTTCGGCCACCGGAGCGACGGGAGCCGCCGCTGTTGCCGCTGGTGGCGGCGGTTCGACGGCGGCCGGGGCCGGGGTCGGCGCGACCGCAGGCGCGGCACCGGCTTCGTCCACGATCAGAGTAAGGATGGCCGAGCCCTGGCCGACCTTGTCGCCCACCTTGACCTTTAGATCCTTGACGGTCCCCGCCTGGGGCGAGGGAATCTCCATGGCCGCCTTGTCGCTCTCCAGGGTGATCAGCGACTCTTCTTTTTTAATGACATCGCCCGGCTGAATCAGCACTTCGATGATGGCCACGTCCTTGAAGCCGCCGATGTCCGGCACGGTGATGATGGTTTCGGTCGCCATGCTTCAGGCCCTCACGCGCCTACCGGATTGGGTTTTTCGGGATCGATGCCGTACTTTTGGATTGCTTCGCTGACCTTGGCCGCCGGCAGGTCGCCGGCATCGGCCAACGCCTTGAGGGCGGCGACCGCGATGTAGAACCGGTCCACCTCAAAGAAGCGGCGCAGCTCGGAACGGCGGTCGCTGCGGCCGAAGCCGTCGGTGCCCAGGCTGGTGTAGGGCCTGGTGCCGAGGTAGGGGCGGATCTGGTCGGCCACCGCGCGAATGTAGTCGGTGGCGGCCACGATGGGGCCCTTGGTGCCGGCCAGGCACTGGTGGACATAGCTGACCCGCGGCGGCTGTTCCGGATGCAGCCGGTTCCAGCGTTCCTGTTCCATGCCGTTCCGGTGCAGTTCGCTGAAGCTGGTGACGCTCCAGACGTTGGCCTTGACGCCGAAGTCCTTGGCCAACAATTCCGCCGCCGCTTCGGTCTCGCGCAGGATGGCGCCGGACCCCAGCAACTGGATGGTGGCCTTCTTGCCCTGGTCCTTCAGGCAGTACAGCCCCTTGACGATGCCTTCCGCAGCGCCCTTGGGCATGTCCGGGTGGGCGTGGTTTTCGTTCATCACGGTGACGTAGTAGAAGACGTTGTGGCCTTCCTGGTACATCCGGCGCAGGCCGTCCTGCACGATCACCGCCAGTTCGTAGGCGTAGGCCGGGTCGTAGGCGATACAGTTGGGGATGAAGGACATGGCCATGTGGCTGTGGCCGTCCTGGTGCTGCAGTCCCTCGCCCGCCAGGGTGGTGCGGCCGGCGGTGCCGCCCAGCAGGAAGCCGCGCGCCTGCATGTCCCCCGCCGCCCACATCAGATCCCCCACCCGCTGGAAGCCGAACATGGAGTAGTAGATGTAGAACGGGATCATCTGCACGTTGTGGTTGGTGTAGGCGGTCCCGGCGGCGATCCACGACGACATGGCGCCGGATTCGGAGATGCCTTCTTCCAGGATCTGGCCGCTCTTGTCCTCGCGGTAGTACATGATCTGGTCGGCGTCCTCCGGGGTGTAGAGCTGGCCCACCGAGGAATAGATGGCGTACTGGCGGAACAGGCCGTCCATGCCGAAGGTGCGGGCCTCGTCGGCGACGATGGGCACCACGTATTTGCCGATCTTCTTGTCGCGCAGCAGCGCGGTGAGGATGCGGACGAAGGCCATGGTGGTGGACTGGTCGCGCTCGCTGGCCTTGAGCAGGCTTTCGAACACCCCCAGATCGGGCACCTGCAGCAGCGGTGCCTCCTTGCGGCGCGCCGGGAGGTAACCGCCCAACACCTTGCGGCGCTCGTGCAGGTATTTCATTTCCGGGCTGTCGTCCGCCGGCTTGTAGAACGGCGCATCGGCCACCTGGTCGTCGGGGACCGGAATCTTGAAGCGGTCGCGGAAATGCTTGAGGGAATCCACGTCCATCTTCTTGGCCTGGTGGGCGCCCATCAGGCCCTCGCCGGCGCGGCCCATGCCGTAGCCCTTCACGGTCTTGGCCAGGATCACGGTGGGCTGGCCCTGGTGGTGGAA
>VEPB01000265.1 GCA_012026715.1 Methylococcaceae bacterium
AGCAAATCCCAGATCAGCAGGATCAGCCCGGCGAAGGTGACCACGCCCATCCCCAGCCGCCAGACCATGGCCTGCTGGAACCAGGGGTGGTTCTGGGCGGCGAAGTAGCCTTCCCAGGTGGAACCCTGCACCGCCCGTTCGATGAAGGACTGCTCGTAGCCGGCGATGAGCAGGGCCACGGTCATGCCCATGACGCCCACGTTCAGCAGCGCCAGCGACCATTTCCATTTCCAGCCGTTGTCGGCCAGCTGTCCGCCCATCCACACGTTGCCGCGCCATTGCTGCAGGGCCAGGTAGAAAAAGGCGATGTTGATGGTGGCGTAGGCGCCGAAGAAGGCCAGGTGGCCGTGGGAGGCGGACCACTGGGTGCCGTGGGTGTAGAGGTTGATCTGCGGCAGGGTGTGCATGAAGCCCCACACGCCGGCGCCCAGGAAGTTGCCGAAGGTGTGGGCGATGATCCAGGCCAGGGCCGGGTGGTTGCCGTTCTTGAACTTGTGGACGCCGGCGTCGTAGATGGAGTGGACCACCATGGCAACCAGCGGGATGGGTTCCAGGGCGGAGAAGAAGCCGCCGATGGAGAACCAGTAGTCCGGCGTGCCGATCCAGAAGTAGTGGTGGCCCAACCCCAGGATGCCGGAGCCGAACATCAGCGCTACCTCGATATAGAGCCAGGTCTCGACGATCTGGCGGCGCACGCCTAGCAGCTTCATCAGGCTCCAGGCCATGATGCAGCCCACCAGCACCTCCCAGGTGGCCTCCACCCACAGGTGGATGACCCACCACCACCAGTACTGGTCCTGGGTGACGTTGGTCAGGTAGAACATGCCGGCCAGATAGAGACCGGCCAGGGCCACCAGGTCCAGGGTCAGCACGCCGGCGATACCGGACCAGCGCCCTTTGGAGAAGGTGCCGGCGACGTTGTAGAAAAAGATCAGCATCACCACCACGATGCCGATGTCGGCCCAGCGCGGCGCCTCGATGTACTCGCGGCCCTCGTTGATGAGCCAGATGCTGGTATCGTTGCCGGCGCCCACCTGCACGAACAGGTAGACCAGCACCACCACGGTGACCGCCGCGGTCAGCACCCAGAAGGCCAGGTTGCCCAAGGGGAGCCCTGCGATCTCGGTGCCGGACTCATCTTCCAGCAGCCAGTAGATGGAGCCGATGAAGCCGTACAGCATCCACACCACCATGGCGTTGATGTGAACCATGCGGTTGACGTTGAAATCCAGGATGCCGTAGAGGAAGTCCGGCTTGACGAACTGGATGCCGGCCAAAAGGCCAAACAGGATCTGGGCCAGGAATAGCACGCCGGCCACGATGAAGTATTTCACCGCCAGGCGCTGGCCGCCGCTGAGGTGGGCGCTGTTCAGAGTGCTCATGGCTCAATCCTCCTGGTGGTTGATGGTCTTGAAGTTGTTGGGGAAGCCGTTGGTGTCGATGGCCGACATCCATTTGAGGAAGGCGACCACGCCATGGGCTTCCTCGTCGGTGATGCCCAGCCGGGGCATGCGCCGGCCGGAGCCGAAGGTGACGGCGGTGGGCTGCGGGTCCTTGAGGAAGGCCAGCATCAGCGCTTCCCGCTCGGCGGGGCTGCGCCAGTTGGGATCGAGCCAGGCGCGGGTCAGGTCGGGGGCGTAATAGGCGCCATTGCCGAGGATGGTGTGGCAGTTGATGCAGTTCTTGGCCTGCACGGTCTTCTTGCCCAGCGCGACCAACGCCTCGGCGTCCTGCTCCGACAAGGCCTTGCCGAACAGCGGTGCATCCTTGCCGATGACCGGCATGTAGTGCTTCTTTGCCTCGTCCATGCGGTAATCGATTTCCTGGTTGATGACGCTGTAGGTCGGCACCTTGCCGGCACCGGGGTTGGTCTTCGACAGGGAGTCGAAGGTCAGCAGGATGAGGACCACGAAGGATCCTCCCGTGACCCAGATGGCGACTTTCTTCCAGGTGGTGGACGATGCCCAGGCGGGCGTGTTTTCGCTCATGGTCTCCTCCTCATTATTGTCCGGGATCGGATTCGTCGTGAGTGCCCGCGCACAGGCGCCAGATGGCGCGGGGCGCCAGCAGATAACCTATCAGCATCATCAACACCAGGAACTGCCAGGTGTCGTCGAGATGGTTGAGCTGGGCCAGTTGGGCCACCGCCAGGGTCAGCAGCCCATAGCAGCCGTAAGCCCACCACAGCAGATTCTTGCGGCCGCTGAGCCTAGCCCAGGCATATACGGCCGCGTAGCCGGCGCCGAACAGGACGACCAAGGCGGCGGCGGCGAAACTGGCCGCCATGTCGGCGGGGGCTACGGGCTCGATCATCATGGCGGGTTGCCGGAATCGCCGGGGGCCAGGCTGCGGGCCCGGAAGGATTTGTAGAGCGCGGCGATCAGGTCGGTCTGGGAAACCAGGCCCACCAGCTTGTCGCCGTGGTCGACGATGGGAACCTGGTGGATGCCCCGGCTCGTCAACAGCAGGGCCAGTTCGGCCACGGGAGCATCCTGGCGGAGCGCGAGGACCGGGTGGCTCATGATCTGTCCGGCCACTTCCGGCTTGTCGGAATGGGTGGCGGGAGTCGGCCGGATCAGCCGGTGCAGTTTGGCCGCCAGTCCTTTCACCTGCTCGATGCGGGCGTGGCGGAAAAAATCCGTGAGGGTGATGATGCCGATGACATGACGGGCGCGGTCCACCACCGGAATGGCCTTGACGGCGTGCCGGTGCATCGATGCCCAGGTCTCCTCCAGACCGCTGCCGAACTCGACGGTCACCACGTCGCGGGACATGATGTCGCCGCAGGTCATGGTCCCCAATTCCCGCTGCAGGGCCGCCGCCGCGGCCAGATCGTAGATCTCCCCCAGCTGGGTTTCGTTGATGTCGACGAAGCTGTCCATATCCTTCAGCGCCGCGTGCAGGTCTTCGCGCCGGATGCCCAGCCGTTCCAGGGCCGGCCGGTCGTCGGTGGCTTTGGCCTGAGTCGGTGCGGCAGCCTGGCGCCGCGGCGGCCACAGGGTGAGCAAGCGGTGCAAGGCCAGCAGCGCCAAGACGTTGAGCGCCAGGGGCGTCAACAGAAATTGCAGGCCCAGGGTCTGGCCAGCACCCAGCACCGCCACCAGAGCCGAGGCGCCGCCGGGAGGGTGGAGGCAACGCGCCAGTTGCATGACCAGCATCGCCCCGCCCACAGCGAAACCCGCGGCTAGCCAGGTCGCAACGGGTAGCTGGCTGCATCCGATGCCGACCAGGCCCGACAGCAGATGGCCGCCGGTGACGGGCCAGAGGCGGGCCATGGGACTGGCGGGCACGCAGAAGAGGATGACGGTGGACGCTCCCATGGAGGCCAGCAGAACTTGCAGGCCGGTGCCGTCGACGAAGCGGCTGCTGATCAGCCCGGTCAGCCAGATCGCCAGTCCTCCGGATAACGCCGTCCGGATCGCATCGGCCGGGCCGATGGCCTGGGTGGCCCCGGATAGCAACCGGGCCATCGGGGAAGACTCGGGCTCAGGCGGCTTGGTTGACGTTGAAGGCATCGGCATAGATCTCCTTCATGGAAGCTCCTGCCAGAAAAGCCTTCTTGGTCGCGGTCCTTACCATCTCGGGATGGCCGCAGAGAAAGACTCGCCAGCCCTTCAAATTGGATACCTCTTGCAAGGCCACCGCTTCCGCCCTGCCGGCCGCATGGCCGTGGGGCAGGTCGTCGCCGGAGATGCAGGGGACGTAGTCGAAATTGGAATACTGCCGGGTGAGCTCAAGCAATTCGCCGGTCAGGTAGAGTCCGCCGCGATGCCGGCTGCCGTGGAACAGCCTGATCGGGCCGGAATGACCTCGCAGCAGGGCGTCGCGGATGATGCCATACAGCGGCGCCAGGCCGGAGCCGGTGCCGATCAGCAGCAGGGGTTGGTCTGGGCGGCCCGGCACGTAGAAGCAATCGCCGGCGGGACCGCGCACTTCCACGGTCTGGCCGGTGCGCAATTCGTCGTGGATCCAGCCGCTCACCCGGCCGTTGGGGAGGCGCCGGACATGGAGCTGAAGATGGTCGTCGGCGCCGGGCACGCTGGCGATGGAATAGCTGCGGCCCAGGCCCGGGTCGCGGAACAGGTTGATGAACTGTCCGGGACGGTATTCGATGGGATCATGGCATTCCAGTGCCACCTGCATGATGTCGTCGTTCAGCAATTGCAGCTGCTTAACCGTGGCCGGGGTGACTCCTTGCGCTTCCTGCGGCAGGGCCACCTCCAGGCTTTCGGTCGGATGGCAGATGCAGGCCAGGAAATGGTTGCCTAGCTTCAGGCTGTCCTTGAGTCCTTGCTGCGACGCGGTCGGCGGTTCGCCCGCGGTGGCTTTCATCAAACAGGTCTGGCAACTGCCGCTGCGGCAGGACGAGGGGATGGCCACGCCGCCACGTTCCAGGCACTCGAGCACCGATTCTTGCGGGCCCGGTTCAAATTGCCGGTGTCCATAACGGATGGTGATCATGGCGGCGCGGTCTCCCGGTCTTGGCTCAGCGGCCCAGCACGTCCTTGCGGGTGCTTTCGGCGATGGCGGCGGCTTCGGCGATCAGGTCGCCGGGAACATTCAGTTCCTGCATGGTCGCTCCCAGGTGTTCCATGACCGCGTCGAAGTGGGAGTCGTCGAGGCCGGCTTGCACCAGGCGGGCGTGGGCGGTGCGCATGTCGGTGCCGGTGTAGTTGTTGGGGCCCCCGAAGGCGAAGGTCAGGAACGCCTTCTGCTTGGCGGCCTGCTTTTGGACGTCGACGCCTTCGAAGAACCGGTTGATGCGCTCGTCCGCGAGCACCTTGCGGTAGAAGATGTCCACGGCCGCGTCGACGGCGCCTTCCCCGCCCAAACGGTCATAGAGGGACTTGTTGCGGCTCTCCCACCAGGCGGCCATGCTTTGTTTCTCACTCATCGTTCTCTCTCCCACGTTTTGTAATCGTTGATAGGGCTACAGCGATGCGTTAGGTCGGTGCAGAATAGCTCGACTCAAAACGGCATCTAAAATGTACGTTATAATTGGATAATGATCTTGTCAAGTAAAGAGATCAAAGGGTATAAGAAGTCCAGTTGACAGTAGTGGATGTATGTTATGCAGTTAACCCAGTTCACGGATTATTCCTTGCGGGTGCTGATCTACCTGGCGCGGTTGCCGCCACCGGGCATGGCGACCATCCCGGAAATCGCCGCGCACTTTCAGGTCTCGAAATCGCACTTGGTCAAGGTTGCCGCGACCTTGTCGGCCCAAGGCTTCGTCGAAAGCAGCCGCGGCAAGGGCGGCGGCATCAAATTGGCGCGACCGCCGCAGACCATCGGAATCGGCGAGGTGGTGCGGATCACCGAGCCGCACATGGACCTGGTGGAATGCTTTGACCTCAAGACCAATCAGTGTCGCATCATCCGCGGCTGTTTCCTCAAGGCCATCCTGTACGAATCGCGCCGCGCGTTCCTGGCGGTGCTCGACAAATACAGCCTGGCCGACGCCGCTCGTTTCGGCGGCAGTTCCGATGAGTTGTTGGTTCCCCTTGCCGTTACGGTTGAACCGGGTTAGCGTGCGCGATTCTTTTCGCTCCCTTTCCGCGACAGCGTGAATCCCCTCAAGAAGCTGGCGGGTCAGACCGCCGTTTACGGCCTGAGCACCATCGTCGGCCGTTTGCTCAACTACCTGCTGGTTCCGCTTTACACCTACCAGTTCGCAGACCCGCGCGATTACGGGGTCGTCACCGAGTTCTACGCCTACCTGTCTTTCCTCAACATCGTGTTGCTGTACGGGATGGAGACGGCCCTGTTCAATTTCTCGGCGAAACGGGATGATCCGGAAACCGTGTTCGGCACCGCGCAGGGCTTCATCCTGCTGACCAGCGCGGTATTCCTTGCGGCCGGACTGAGCAGCGCCCAGTGGTTGGCGAACCTGCTGCAGCATCCCGAGCACGCCGACTACGTGCGTTGGACGGTGTGGGTGCTGGCCCTCGATGCCCTCGCCGCCATTCCCTTCGCCCGGCTCCGCCTGCAACAGCGTGCCGGACGGTTTGCCGTCCTCAAGCTTGCCAACATCGGGGTGAACATCGCGGTCAACCTGGTGTTCATCGGCGCCGCCAAATGGGTCTACGATCACCCGGCCGATGGCGACTGGTCCCGCCTTGCCTGCCTGTATGACCCGGCCGTCGGCATCGGCTACGTGTTTCTCGCCAACATGGCGGCCAGCGCGTTGACCTTGGTGCTGCTCGCTCCGCAGTTGTTCGAGCGCAATGCCCGGATCGATCTCGCCCTGGGGCGGCGCATGCTGGGTTACGGGTTGCCGCTGCTGATCGCCGGCCTGGCGGGCATGGTGAACGAGACCCTCGACCGGGTGCTGCTCAAGTACCTGCTGCCGCCCGACCAGGGGCTGCTGCAATTGGGCATCTACGGCGCTTGCTACAAGGTGGCCGTGCTCATGAGCATCTTCATCCAGGCCTACCGCTATGCGGCCGAGCCCTTTTTCTTCGCGCACTACCGGCAAAAGGAGGGGCGCGAACTCTATGCCCTGACCATGAACGGGTTTGTCATCGCCTGTTCCGCCATCTTCCTGGCGGTGATGGTGAATCTGGGGTGGGTCCAGTATTTTGTCGGCACTGCCTATCGGGAGGGGCTGGGAGTCGTGCCCATCTTGCTGATGGCCAATCTCTGCCTGGGCGTGTTTTTCAACCTCTCCATCTGGTACAAGCTGACCGAGCAGACCCGCTACGGCAGCTATCTGACGCTGTGGGGGGCGGCGCTCACCTTAGGCCTGAACGGGTATTGGATTCCCCGCTTCGGCTATTGGGGGTCGGCGTGGGCGACCTTGATCTGTTACGCCAGCATGGCGGTCATTTCCTACCGGGTCGGCCAGCGCCACTTCCCGGTGGCCTACCGGCTCAAGCGTTTGCTGGGCTATCCCCTGGCGGCGGTAGCCTTGGCGGAACTGGCCACGGTCATTCAGGACTTGCCCTACTGGACCGATTTGGCGGTCCGAAATAGCCTGCTCGTGGCCTTTCTGGCAGGCGTGTGGACGGTGGAGAAGCTGGCTGGACGCAGGGGCCAAGCTACGGCAGGAAAAGCCCGAAGCAACGCCTGAACGAAATCCTCGGAAATCCGGTCAAACGGCGGCGGTGCGGATGCACCCTGCGCCCCTTGAAGGGCCAGGGCGGCGCGAACTTCAATTTTCCTGAGGCGGTAGGAGCACTTATGCGTAAGCCCCAGTTCCCCAGAATTCCGAGTTCGGAAATCACGCCCCCGGAATGGTGCCGTCAGCGTCGGCGTTTCATCCGGCTGATGAGTGCGGGCAGCCTGGCGATCCCTTTTTCGCGTGCCTGGGCGGGCGAAAAGCTGGCAGCCTCCCGGCCCGAAGCCTACCGCCTGGCGGAAGAACTCACTCCGCTGAACGACGTCACCCAGTACAACAATTTTTACGAGTTCGGCACCGACAAGGAGTCGCCCGCCCGCACTGCCGGTAGCCTCAAGACGCGGCCCTGGACGGTGACCGTGGAAGGCGAGGTGCGCAAGCCCAAGGTGTTCGATCTGGATGATCTGCTAAAGCTGGCAGCCCTGGAAGAGCGCGTCTACCGCCTCCGCTGCGTCGAAGCCTGGTCCATGGTGATTCCGTGGGTCGGCTACCCGCTGGCGGAACTGCTCAAGCGAGTCGAGCCCACCGGCA
>VEPB01000205.1 GCA_012026715.1 Methylococcaceae bacterium
GAACAAAGTTATTACACGGTGATCGGCCCGGACGGCGGCGATCCCAGCGAGGGATTGCTCGATGTCGACGGCAATCTGGAGAGCGTCAAAGCCGGCTTCATCGTGGAACCCTTCGTCCATGCCGACGGCACGCTATGGACCTGGGCCGACGCCAAGACAACGCCATCCCTCTCCGACGGCTATCTGCCGATTCCTTCGCTGAGTCGAAGCTCCGGCCCTTTCAGGCTGTCGGTAACCGCCTGGTCGGGCGAGCTTACGCCGGATACCCAGGGCCTGTTCGGCCGCTACCGGCTGACCAATCGCAGCGAACGGCCACTGTCGGCCACGCTGTTTTTGGCGCTGCGGCCGTTTCAGGCAGTGCCGCCTTGGCAGTCCCTCAACATGGATGGCGGTGTTTCGCCCATACGCTCGTTGCGCTGGCGCGATCGCAGCGTATGGCTGAATGGCGAGCCGCGGATCATTCCGCTAACCGAGGGCGCGAGGTTTGGCGCGGCGGATTTCGACCGGGACACGCTGGCGACCGACTTGGCCCTCGGCCGTTTGCCACCCGATGAGGCGGTCGACGACGCCACCGGATACGCCACCGGCGTGCTGGCCTACCGGCTCGAATTGAAGCCGGGCGAAGGGAAGGACTTCGATCTGGCCCTGCCCTTCCCGCCTTCAACCGCAACGGTCCCGAAACCGGAACAGCCGCGCGGCGATAAGGCATGGGATGATGCCATCAGCCATTGGCGCGCCCGGCTGAACACCGTCGAAATCCGGATGCCCGATTCGGCTCCGGAACTCGCCGACGCGGTGCGGACCGCCCTTGCCCATCTGCTAATCCACCGCGACCGCGCCTCGCTGCAGCCCGGCTCGCGCAGCTACGACCGCACCTGGATCCGGGATGGCGCGACCATCGCATCGGCCCTGCTGCAAACCGGCCACCCGGAGGAAGTCCGGGACTTCCTGCAGTGGTTCGGCGCCATGCAGCAGGCCGACGGCCGCATTCCCTGCTGCGCCGACCACCGCGGCGCCGATGCGGTGGAGGAAAACGACAGCGACGGCGAATTCCTCTACGCCCTGGCCGAATATCACCGCTACACCGGCGACGGCGTCACCGTCCGCGAACTGTGGCCGCGGGTGGTCCGGACCGTCGGCCACATCGAACAGCTGCGCGGTCAGCGCATGACGGAGGAATACCGCGACGGCGAGCGCCGCATCTTCTTCGGCTTGATGCCGGAATCCATCAGCCACGAAGGCTATGGCGGCCATCCGGTACACGCCTTCTGGGACGATCTGTGGACCCTGCGGGGCCTGAAGGACGCCCGCTATCTGGCGGGCGTGCTCGGTGAAAAGGAGGCGGAAGCGCTTTATGGCCAGATCAAGGACGCGTTCGCAGCCGACGTCTACCGCGCCATGAAGGCGACGATGGCGCGCAGCGGCGTCGCCTACATCCCTGCCTCGGTGGAACTGGCGGACTTCGATTCCAACGCCATCGCCGAGTTCGTCAATGCCATCGGCGAACAGCACCACCTGCCGCAGCAGGCTTTGACCCAAACCTTCGACGACTGGTACGACTACTTCCAGCGCCGCAAGACCGACCGGGTCCCCTGGGACAGCTACACGCCTTACGAAGTGCGGGTGGTGGAAGCGCTGGTGCGGATGGGCCGGCGCGAACAGGCCCTGGAACTGTTGAACTGGGAGCTGGGGGGCCAAAGGCCGAGGGAATGGCACCAATGGGCCGAAGTGGTCTGGCGCGACCCTAGCAAGCCGGCCTTCCTGGGCGACATGCCGCACGGCTGGATCGGCGCCGAATTCATCCGCGCCGCGCTCAGCCTGTTCGCCTACGAGCGGGAATCCGACCAGTCCCTGGTGCTGGCGGCTGGGATTCCGGCGGCGTGGGTGGAGAGCCGGGAGGGCCTGGCCATCCGCGGGCTACGCACCCGCGATGGGACCCTCGACTATGCCCTGACCGCGCCCGCGCCCGATCAATGGCGCCTCAAAATCTCCGGCACGCTGAGTCTGCCTCCCGGCAAGCTGGTGGTGGCACTGCCCCGGGGGAAGAAGCTCCACCGCCTGACGGTGAACGGCAAGCCTGCAGCGATCGCCGACCCCGGCCAGGCCATCGTGGCGGAATTTCCAGCCGAGGTCGTACTCGGCTTCGAGGACCGATAACCGCATAATTCGGACGAAAAAACAGGCGCCTGGAATTTTTTCCAGGCGCCTGTTTCATGAAGCTCGACGGGATCGGGCGGAGCCACGTCCGCCCGATCGCCCGCGATGCCCGATCAGCCGTTGATCAGGTAGTGGACGAAGATGCTGCCGAAATAGCCGGCGATAATGGCCGGGGTCCACTTGAGGTGGCTGAAGAAGGTGTACATGCCGCGGGAAGTGCCCATCAGCGCTACACCGGCAGCCGAGCCGATGGACAGCATGGTGCCGCCCACGCCGGCAGTCAAAGTCACCAGCATCCACTGGTACAGATCCATGTCGGGGTTCATCTGTAGCACCGCGAACATCACCGGGATGTTGTCGACGATGGCCGACAGAATGCCGATGAGGATGTTGGCGGTGGTGGGGCCGAGTCCGTCGTACATCGCCGCCGACGCCAGCTGCAGATAGCCGATATAACCCAGCCCGCCCACGGCGAAGATCACGCCGAAGAAGAACAGCAGGGTGTCCCACTCGGAATCCTTGACGTTCTGGAACACGTCGAACCGCGATCCCTGGTAGCTGAAGTACATCTTCAGGCGGTAGCCGAACA
>VEPB01000470.1 GCA_012026715.1 Methylococcaceae bacterium
CGGACTCGAACTGCTCACCCAACTGGCCGCGGAAATGAGCGGCATGACCGAGCAAGTGGTGATTGACTATGGCGGGGAGATACTGACAGAACTGGCGCAGCGCGGTATTATCGGCTGCGGCTAGACCGGCCGTCGGGGTGCCGGGTAATCGCCGATCAGCGAGGCGCAGCGGTAAGTCATGGCGGCGCGGGAATCCACCCAGACCGCCGCGCGGTGGATGGCTTGGGGAACGCGGCGCGGCGCGATCTGACCACGACGCACCCCGCGCTGAACCGCCCGCACCAGCCGAGCACGCCGCGTGCCGCCCGGGATCCCTGCCGATGTGCCACGGCTCGGGGCGCCTGGGTCACGCTGCGCAACAGCTGAAGCCTTTGTCCGCGCGGCAAGCGGGAAACGCCGGGCATGGCGGTGCGGATGGTGAGACCGGCGCGGCGGAGTCGATGTCGTCTTCCGCCAGGTCATACATCTCGTCCAGCGCCTCGAATTCATCGGCCTCGTCTGCCGTCAACCGGCCCACCACGCCGGCGACGCGGCCGATAGCCTGGGTCCACGGCAGCGGAATGGTGCACTGGCGATGGGAGCGACGGTGCGTGCGATCTTCCCTCCGCCGGGGGTATTCGCTTACCCGCCTGGCAATGCGGCCAAAGAACTCATCGCTGTCGTCGCCGGCGCCGCCGGTCCCTCCGCCAACAGGTCCTGCATCACGTCGCCTTCAAATTACTGGTCCACGTGAAACCTCCTCTGCAGATGGAACAACGAGGCGCGAGCGATTCGGCCTCCCGATAGGGGATTACCTTATGCCCCCGATCGGCCGCAAGAAAAGTCACACGATCCGGGTGGTTCAGGCGTGGTAGCTGAAACGAGCGACACGTAGGGTGGGTTAGGCACGCATCGGCCAGGCCCTTTCCGTCCGGGATTCCCCTTGCGCGTGCCGTAACCCACCGCTGCGCCCGGGCGGCGGCCAATGGTGGGTTACGACGCGCATCGATTCCGTCGCGAACCGCAGAACCAACCGGGTTGCGCGTCTAACCCACCCTACGGTGAGGCGCAAGGGATGGCACAGGAACCGTCACGAGTTATGCTTGGCCCTCCCATCACGAGAGATTTGGCATGAACGGTCAGGCGGTATTGATCACCGGATGTTCCTCCGGCATCGGGCTTTGTACGGCCCATGGCTTGAAGGCCCGGGGCTACCGGGTGTTCGCGACAGCACGGAAGGAAAGCGATGTCGAGAAGCTGAGGGGACTGGGGTTGGAATCCTTCCGGCTGGACCTGGCCGATGCAGCCAGCATCCGCGAGGCGGTGGGAGCGGTGCTGGAAGCCACCTCGGGCAATCTGTACGGGCTGTTCAACAACGGCGCCTACGGCCAGCCCGGCGCGGTGGAGGATCTGACCCGCGAGGCCTTGCGGGAGCAGTTCGAGACCAATCTGTTCGGCACCCACGAACTGACCACTCTGATCATCCCGGTGATGCGAGCCCAGGAACGGGGCCGCATCATCCAGAACAGCTCGGTGCTCGGCTTCGCCGCCATGCCGTTCCGTGGCGCCTACAACGCCAGCAAGTTCGCCCTGGAAGGATTGACCGACACCCTGCGGCTGGAGCTGCGCGGCAGCGGAGTACACGTGTCCATCATTGAGCCCGGCCCCATCCTCAGCCGGTTCCGGGACAACGCCCGCGCCATGTTCCAGAAGCACATCGAACCGGCCGACAGCGTGCACCGACACCGCTACCAGGCCATGGAAGCCCGCTTGCGGAAGGAAGGACCGGGCCAGCCCTTCACCCTGGGACCTGAAGCGGTACTGGAAAAGGTCATCCACGCCCTCGAAGCCAGGCGCCCCAAGGTTCGCTACTACGTCACCGTCCCCACCTATCTGTTCGGCGGACTGAAGCGGGTATTGCCCGATCGGCTGCTGGACTCCATCCTCGGCCGGATCAGCTGACATGGCATCGCCGCCCCTCTGCCCCTGCGGCTCCGGCCTGAATCTGGCCGAATGCTGCGGCCCTTACCTGAGCGGGACTGCCGCGGCACCGACTCCGGAGGCGCTGATGCGCTCGCGCTACACGGCCTATGCTCTGGGCAGCGGCGATTACCTGATAGCGACCTGGCATCCTTCCACCCGGCCCGCGCAGCTGGGCCTGGAACCTAAGGCGACCCGCTGGCTGAAACTGGAAATCCTCGAAGCGCCGCCCCATTCGGAGGACGCCGGTGAAGTGGATTTCACCGCAGATTTTTTTGCCGAAGGGTCATTGCAGACCCTGCACGAGACCAGCCATTTCCGGCGCGAATCCGGCCGCTGGTATTACCTGGACGGCAAGGCCATGTGGGAGCGCCACAAACCACCCGGACGCAACGATCCCTGCTGGTGCGGGAGCGGCAAGAAGTTCAAGAAATGCTGCGGCGGATGACGGGGTTACGCTCGGATAGCCCGGTGGGCAGATGGAGCCTGCCCACTCTACCTTGAGCCGTCGTTTCATCGATAGGTTCCTGGGTAGCGGCTAACAACACCATTGGAGGGAAACTGAAGCCAACGGGGCCTCAGTCACGCGCCCTCAGCGCCGTCTCGATCCGATCCAGCGCTTCCAGGATCCGGCTGCGGGGCGCGCCCAGGTTCATCCGCATGAAGCCGCTGCCGCCTTCGCCGAACACGATTCCCGGATTGAGCCCGACCCTGGCCTCGTCGATGAAGAAGCGCTTGAGCGCCCCGTCGTCGAGACCGAGGCCGCTGCAGTCCAGCCATAGCAGATAAGTCCCTTCCGGCTCGATGGCGCGGATCGGCGCCAGCCGCCCGGCGATGTGGGCAGCCACGACACGGCGGGTCTCGTCGAGATAGGCCAGCAGCGCGTCCAGCCAGGCGTCGCCCTCGCGGTAGGCCGCCTCGAAGGCGGCGATGCTGAAGGGATTGCCGGCGGTCATGTGCACCTGGTCCATGACCTTGCGCAGCGCGGCGCGGCGGCGGGGACACGGGACGATCAGGGCCGACAGGCCCAGCCCCGGTATGTTGAAGGTCTTGCTGGGCGCCACCGCGGTGACGATGTCCTCGGCATTGTCCGCCAACCGCGCCAGTGGCAGATGACTGTGGCCGGGATACACCAGGTCGTGGTGGATTTCGTCGGACAGCACGGTGATGCCGTGGCGGCGGCAAAGCGCTAGCAGCGCCTCCAATTCGTCCGCCCGCCACACCCGCCCCACCGGATTGTGGGGAGAACACAGAAACATCAGCCGGGCACCATCAGCCGCCAACTGCTCGAAATGCGCGAGGTTCATGCGGTAGCAACCGTCCTGCAGTTCCAGCGGATTCAGCAGCAAGCGCCGGCCCGGCAGGGTCACCGCCGTGAAGAAGGGGTAGTACACCGGACTTTGCACGATGACCCCGTCGCCCGGTTCGGTGAAGGCCATCACGGCGGCATGCAGGGCCGGCACCACGCCGGGGGTGTAGACCGCCCAATCGCGTTGGATCTCCCAGCCGTGGCGGCGCCGCATCCAGCCGAGCATGGCCTGGTGCATGGACTCCGGATGCAAGGTGTAGCCGAACACCGGGTGGGAAGCCCGCGCCTGCAAGGCCTGCGACACCGCCTCCGGCACCGCGAAGTCCATGTCCGCCACCCACAGGGGCAGCACGTCTTCCGTGCCGAAATAGCCGGCGCAGCCGTCGAACTTGACGCTGGAGGTCCCGCGCCGTTCGATCGGCCGATCGAAGTCGAAGGCGCGCAGGGCAGACGCTCCCAGACCGTCACTTCCGACAGACTGTGCTGGAACTTGCGGCGCGTCTCGCGGATGACGAAAGGCACGTCCCGCGGCGGCCCCAGCAAGCGAAACCGTGAACCCAGCAGGGCCTTGAGGCCATCCAGGGTGCGATAACTCTCCCCGTCCTGCTTGAAGCCGCCCAACCATTCCTCCCGCTTGGTATGCTCCTCCAGCCAGGTGTAGGGCGAGGCGATCACCAGCAGGCCGCCGGGATTCAGCCGCTGGTGCACGCTGGCCAGGAACCGGGCCGGGCTGTACAGCCGGGCGATGAGATTGGCAGCCAGGATCAGGTCGTAGCCGGTGAAGACTTCCTTGAGATTGCAGGCATCGCCTTGGTAAAAGGCCACCTTGTCACGCACCGAATCCAGTCCCAGGTCCGCCAGCTTGCGTTCCCGGTAAAACACCAGCTCGCCCTCGTCGGCAAGGGTGTAGCGCAACACCCCTTGGCGCGCCATCTGCTCGCCCAGCCCGATGAAACGGGCCGAGAAATCGACGCCGGTCACCTGGCGGAAGTGGCGCGCCAGCTCGAAGGTCGCCCGCCCCGCCGCGCAGCCCAGGTCTAGGGCCGAGTCCATCGGCCGCCCGGCCATGGCTTCCAGCGCCAGATCGGCCAGCGCCTTGGAGAAATTGGCCACGCCGAAATACTCGTCGCCGTAATGGAATTCGGCATATTCCGACAGCAGCCGGTCGCTCTCGTAGTTAGACTGAGGCAGTTCCGCCGGCGCCTCCGCCACCACATAGCGGAATCCGGCGTGCTGGAAAAAATGGCGGCGGAAGGCATAACGGCTGCTGCGCCGGGTTTCGTTACCGCAGGAAACCCAGGAGCCGCCCTTGAACAGGTTGTGGCGGCCGTCGTAGGTCGGCGTGGTGAAATCGTCATAAAGTGGATGGACCTGAAAGCCTTCGAATGGATAAATGGGCGTTTCGGTCCATTGCCAGACATTGCCCACCACATCGAACAACGGCCCGTGGCGGAACTGGTCGACCGGACAGGACGAAGCGTAATGATCCAGATGGAGGTTGGCCGGAGCGGCGCGATCGGCTTCAAGCTCCGCCACACCGCAGTGGTCGTAGAGCCGGTACCATTCATCCTCGGTCGGCAATCGTACCGGCAGGCCGCTCCGCGCCGCGTTCCAGTTACAGAAGGCCTTGGCTTCGTGGTAGTTCACCTCCACCGGCCAGTTCCAGGGCATGTCCACCTCTTCCAGCATCAGCCTTAGACGCCAGCGGTCGCCTTCGCGGACCCAAAAGCTCGGATGTTCAGCCTTGGTGAAATCCCGCCAATCCCTCCCCTCCTCCTGCCAATACTCGTCGGCGCGGTAGCCACCCGCCTCCACGAATTCCAGGAACTCGCCGTTGCTGACCAGCATCTCGGCTGCCTTAAAGCCGTCCACGTCGACGCTGTGCGTCCCGTATTCGTTGTCCCAGCCGTAGACCGGATCATCGAGCGACTTCCCCACGGTCACCACGCCGCCGGGGATGTCCACCAGGCTATTGGCCGGTGCCGGTCCGCTGGCCCGGCACGGCGGCCAGGCCGGATGGGGAGTCACATACTCCAGCCGCTGCTGGCGGATCAGCACGGACGAGGTTTCCAGATGGATGCGTTCATGCTCGATCCCCATGGGGATGGCCCACCATGGATTAGCCCATGCCACCGGCAGGGCCAGCGGTTCATCTCGCAGCAACTCGTCCACCAATTGCCGCACCTTCCCACGATAAGCCATCACTTCAGCAACGGTGGGCCAATCGTAGTTGGCGTCGTTCAGATCGTCCCAGCTCATCTCGTCCACCCCGACCGCGAACATGGACTCCAGGCGCGGATCGATGCGCCGCTCCACCAGCCCGGCCAGCACCAGCTTGTTGACGAAGAAGGTCGCGGTATGGCCGAGATAAAAGATCAGCGGGTGACGCAAGCTGATGGGCTTGCGGTAGTAAGCCTCGTCGCCGGAAAGGGTGGCGAAAAGCCGCTCGTAACGGTCGAAGGTCTGGTGGAAATAATCCCGCAAGACGGTCCGGCACCGTCCGGCTTCGGCGAAATCGAGGCGCGGCGTCCGCGCAAACAAAGCAGTCGACATGGCGATACCAGGCAATTCCGGAGCGCAAAGCCTAGGGGCAAGCCCGTGGAGGGTCAACCCGGCAGATTCCGCCTTCCGGGCCGACTGGGGGCCTTGGCCACCCCGGCGTTCGCCGGGCAGATTGACACGGCGGCTGCCTTACCGCAAAATCATTAGTCTCCTTACCGTCATCCCGGCAATTCTTGCATTGCCGGATACGGCATTCCGGTGATGTAGCTCAGTCGGTTAGAGCGAAGGATTCATAACCCTTAGGTCGGCGGTTCGATTCCGCCCATCACCACCACTTTCCCTTCCAAAGAAATCCAACAAGGCGCCCAATCTCGCATTCTGGCGGGATTTTTTGTTTATGCTTAGTCCAGCAATGCCCCCA